>JBIOXM010000237.1:0-13427 GCA_044869655.1 Nitrososphaeraceae archaeon
ATGCCAGGAAATCAAAATCCTGGATTTTGGCAATATCAGAATTCTACATTAGATAAAATAACTCAAAAATTAGTCTTCTCAAACTTTAGCTCGGAAGAGGAAAGAAACAATTTACTTAATGAGGCAACCAAAATGGGAATTGAAGAATCAGTACGCATTTTTTTAGTAAAGAATATTGATCCTTATGCTGTGTCTTCTTCTGTAACTGGTTTAGTCAATGATTATGGATCGGGTATTACCAGTAAATATTCATTATTGAATGCAAAATCTGAAAGAGATAATTCTTTAAAAGTAGGAGTTAAACAAATTTATCAAGGTGCATGGAACAATGTAGCTGGTTTTAGTGATGCTTATAGCATAAATATATACTCTAATATTGCTGATAGCCCTACTCTTAGACATCCATTTACAGGAGAAGTTATTTCAATGAGAAATCAAATTCTAAATTCAACAACTAACGGTCCTGATGAAAGGATACCAATTCATCCAGATGCCATTATATGGAATAGTACATTAGGAGAATGGGTTCCTGTAGAAAAGAATTCTACATCATTAAGTAAAGTCACATATAAAATATTGTACTCTAACTGGCATAACGGAATCCCAATGGATAAATCTGACTTATTATACTCTTTATATTTTATGTATGAATGGGGTACAAATAGTGGAAAAAGTGATCTTACTGTTGATCCAGAATATACTTCTAGAGTAGAGCTGGGATTGCCTTATTTTAAAGGAATTAGATTTATTTCCGAAAATGATGATATTGTAGAATCATATTTGGATCAGTGGCATTATGATTCTAAAGAAATAGCTGCAAGTGCAGCGGTATGGGCTCAAGAACCTTGGGAGATAACTGCGGCTTCTGAAAGATTAGTTTTATCAAATGATCTTTCTTTCTCTAAATCCCAATCAACTACAAAGAATGCAGAATGGTTGTCGTTAATAATTCCGGAGCATGCTAATTTAATAAAAAAAGAGCTAATTAAGATGAAAAATGAAGACTTTATTCCTTCTCCTTTGAAGGGTATAGTTAGTATAGAAGAAGCAAAAGATAGATATGATGCTAGCATAGATTGGATAGAAAAACATAATCACGCTTTAATAAGTAATGGTGCCTTTTATTTGGATAGGTATAATCCATCAGGAAGAATTATAGATATTAAAAGATTCAATGATTCTTCATATCCTTTTGAAAGAGATTACTGGTTAGACTTTGTAAATCCTAAATCCATTCAGGTAGCTTCTATAAACATTTCTAAATTTATCAAGATCGGAGAAGAAAAAACTGTTGAATTTCAGGTTCTAGTAGATAATGTACCAATAAATAAAACAATCTCATCGTCTGTAACGGCAGAATTCTTCCTTACTGATTATAATGGAAATATTATTTCCCATGGAAAAGCGTTACCAGTACCCAATAAATTGGGATACTTTAAAATTACTTTACCACAAAAGGAAACGTATAAAATTCCTTTAGGACCTGTTACTTTAAAGATATACGCTTCTATAAAAGAGTCATTACGACCATTTATTTCTACAAATACTTTTCTTGCTATTCATTAATTTATTATAAAATTTCTCCATTTAACCTATATATTTCTTTTTTAATTTTATTTATTATGTTTTCAAAGTTAATATTAATAATTTTTTCATCATAACCTTTAATAGAAACGTAAATATTTATTTTTGGTATTCGTGACGTTGGATTTTTTGCATGGGTTTTAATATAAAACTCGTAATCTTTTTCATCATATTTCTTAGTAATTGTTTCTAAAAATTTTGCAATCTGACTCTCTCTGATTTTTATTGTCTTTACAAATTGGTCTTTGAAATAGATGCCCTTGTAATCATCCATTATCATTCTTAATACATTTGTTTTAAAAATGTGTCTTAATTCTAGAGGTACACCAGGTAAACAAATTATTTTTGTTTCTCCATGTCTAATTAATATTGATGGAGCGGTGCCTATTGAATTATCTATTATTTGTGAATTTACTGGTACAAAAGACATCTTTAATTGATATTTATTTAATTTCCTTATGCCCCGCTTTAAATAATTTTTCTTCAGAATTGCTAATGCAATAGGATCATATATGAATTCCCTTTTAAGTGCTTTTCCAATTGATTCAATGGTAATATCATCATATGTAGGACCAAGACCACCAGATGTTAAAATCCACTTAGGATGTCGGTTTAAGGATGCAATTAATGTTGACTCAATTTCCTTAGAGTCGTCTCGAATAATGGTTATTCTAGAGACAGTACCTCCTATTCTTCTTATTCTTGTTGTTAGCCAAGATGAATTTTTTTCAATTGTAGTACCATTCAATATTTCATTGCCAATACAAATAATTTCTATATCGTTGGACAATAGTATCTCTTCCTGATATATCTTATTTTTCCTATAAAATTCCTTTCTATTTAAAATTTAAAAATTTTTTATTTGATTTGATTGAATTAAAGCTGATACTATTACAACTACAATGAGTGAAATACTATAAACTAAAGTTTACCATCTAATAGACAATTTAATTATAATTATATAATATCAATATTTATCAAAATACCATTTACTTTGGAGATTAGTATCGATATTTTTATATTTTCATGTTATATTTACTTTAAATCTATGACCTCTTCTGAAATAGGCGGCGACCTTGTTGCCAGATGTACAGCATTCAGTCCTGGTCATATTACTGGTTTTTTTGAAAAACCAAATAATAATAAAAACCAAAATATAGATCCACTGTTCTATGGATCAAAAGGTGCTGGTTTTTCTTTTAAAAGAGGAGTAACCACATCTGTAGAACTTTACAAATCTAAAAAGAAATCTTATGAGATATATATCAATAATTTATTAACAACAAATGCGGAAGTTTCAGAATGGGTAACACAGTATTATCTTGATAAATTTGATTTTTCCTATCATATAAAAATAAATCACTCTATAGATATTCCTATTGGTTTTGGATTAGGAACGAGTGGTGCAGCTGCATTAAGTCTTTCTTATGCTTTGAATAAAGTCCTTGATATAAAATACATAAAGGAACAGGCCGCTCAAATTGCACACATAGCAGAAATTTCATGCAATACAGGTTTAGGCACTGTGATCTCAGAATTTTATGGTGGACTAGAAATTAGGACTAGCTTTGGCGCTCCCGGTATCGGCAAGGTAACTAAAATAGAATTAAATAATTGTAAAGCGATTATCCTTTGTATTGGTCCGTTATCTACAAAACAAATTCTTTCTAATTATTCAAATAATGCTAATATTCTTGGCCAAAAGATGGTCGAACAATTATTATTATCAAAAGATGTTAATTCCTTTTTAAGGATGTCTAGTGAGTTCGCAAATTTCTTAGGATTGACAAAAGGGTTGTGTGCAAAACCAATAGAAGAATTAAACAATTTTGGCGTAGATTGTAGTATAGGTATGTTTGGAGAAACAATTTTTACATTGGTCGCACCTAGCGAGATATCTCCAATTATTTCAATTTTGAACAAATATCCAGGCACTTTGATAGTTTCCGATATTGATAATCAAGGAGCGTTAATACAAAAATTTGAATGAAATTAATCATATACCGTCGAACCATCCAAGAGCACAATCCCTTGCAATAAGACAATTACTTGTGAATGGTTTCAAATCTGGTCTGGTAGTTAGTGAAGGACTAATAGCTCATGGTAGAGGAGAAGCATTCGATTATCTCATAGGCGAGAAAACTTCTAATTATGCTTTTGAGGCAATTAAAGCAGCATCAAGTTTATTGTTACTTGCTAAGAGGCCCGTAATATCTGTAAATGGAAATACAGCAGCATTATGTCCCAAAGAGATAGTTGATCTAGCCAATGAAACTAAATCATCAATAGAAGTTAATCTTTTCTATAGAAATAAAACACGAGAAAATTTAATTGCAGAAACTCTACAAAAAAATGGTGCTAATATTGTGCTCGGAGTGGGCGAAAAAGAATTTGTAAAAATAGCAGAACTATCTAGTAATAGGAGGCATGTTGATCCTAAAGGGATATTTTTAGCCGATGTAGTTTTTGTACCATTAGAAGATGGTGACCGTACAAAGGCATTAATTAATATGCAAAAAAAAGTAATTACAGTTGATCTGAATCCTCTTTCGCGAACGTCACAGACTGCCACAATAAGTATAATAGACAATATTGTAAGGGCTATTCCAGAATTGGTTAAAACTTCAAAACAACTTAAAAAAATGAGTCAGAACTCTCTACTCAAAATATTGAACAATTTTAATAATAAATATAATATTGATAACTCTTTAAAAATAATACGTAGATGGAAATGTGATCAATAATGAGTAAGACTGAAATTAATAATAATAGTAATAATAATAAAAATCAAAAAACTGGCACAAAGAAATTGGTTATTAATGATATTGTATCTATGAAAAATAATGAAAAAATTTCTGTCATTACATCTTATGATTATTGGAGTGCAAAAATATGTGATAAAATAGGTATTGATATTATACTGGTGGGTGATAGTGGAGGAATGGTTATGCTAGGTTATCCTTCTACTGCACCTGTAAATATGAAAGAAATGCTAATTTTTTCAAAAGCAGTGTGTGTAGGTACTAAGCGATCTCTTATAGTATCTGATATGCCTTTTGGATCATATCAAATTGACATAAAACATGCAGTTAAGAATGCTATTCGATTCATAAAATCGGGAAGTGATGCAGTAAAACTCGAAGGTGGAATTGAAATTATTGATAGAATTAAGGCAATAATAGGGGTTGGAATTCCTGTAATGGGTCATATAGGATTAAAACCACAAACTACTAAACTGTGGGAGGGATATAAAATACAAGGGAATACTGCTTTTAGGGGCTCTCAACTACTTAGAGAAGCAATAGAATTAGAAAAGGCTGGAGTTTTTGCTATTGTATTGGAGATGGTTACTTCAGAAGTTGCAGAACTAATCTCCAAGAGTTTAAAAATTCCAACAATTGGTATTGGATCAGGCTCTTACTGCGATGGACAAGTTTTGGTATTGCATGATATGCTAAATCTATATGATAATATCAAACCACGATTTGTAAAGACTTATACTAATCTTTCAGAGATTATTTTGAATGCAGTCCATAATTATATTATAGATGTAAAAACAGGCAAATTTCCAGAAGAAAAACATTCATACAAAATAGAAACTAAAGAATATGAACGCTTAGTAAAAACAATAAATAAAATTCTGAAAAAAACATCATCATCTTCCTCTCTTAATACATCAGAAAATAAGAATGACTAGTGATCTACATCCTTCAAAGGATATAACAAATACATGGGGAGATACTTTAAAAGACAAAAAGATAGTTCTTTGTGTATGTGGGAGTGTTGCTGCCTACAAAGCAATTGATTTTGCTCGTTTACTAATGAGACATGGTGCAAACGTCTTTCCAGTAATTTCAAATTCTGCTACCATGTTATTACATCCAAATTATTTAAAATGGGCTACTGGAAATGACGTTGTTCATAAATTAACCGCTGATATGGAACATATTAAATTAGCAGATTTTAACAAATCAGATTTAATAATTTTGTATCCTTGTACAGCTAATACTATAGGTAAATTTGCAAATGGAATAGACGATACTCCAATAACATCTATTTTATCTGTAGCATTAGGATCAAAAATTCCTATCTTTATCGCACCAGCTATGCATGAAGCAATGTACTATAATCAATTGGTGATAGAAAATATAGTTAAATTAAAAAAGGTTGGGATAACTTTTCTAGATCCCGAAATATCAGAAGGAAAAGCGAAAATTCTTCAACCAGAACAAGCATTACAATCAGTTTTAGAATTTTTTACTTCCAGGGGAAAAAAAAAAGTTCTTTCAGAAAAGAACATTTTAATAACTTCAGGCGGTACAATGGAATATATTGACCCCATCAGAGTTATAACTAATCTCAGTTCTGGAAAAATGGGGAATGCAATAATTAAACAATCACTAGAACTAGGTGCCCATGTTACTCATATCGCAGGAAATTCTTCTGTTTCTTGTTCGTTTAATTCATCCAGTATAGAAACCATTAAGGTTAATACATCTGATGAAATGTATACAAAAGTCATCTCAGAGATCAGTTCCAAGAAATTTGATATAGTTATTTTTGCTGCAGCTGTAACAGATTTCAAACTACCTCAAATATATAAAAATAAAATTCCAAGTCAAATTGCCCCTTCAATAAATCTAAAACTTGTACCTACAAAAAAAATTATTGACGATATAAAATTAATAGACAAAAATATATTTCTTGTTGGTTTTAAAGCCTATTTTGACGTATCAAATACTTATTTAATTAATAAGGCAAAGAAAAAATTGAAAGAATGTAATGCAGATATTGTAGTTGCAAATGATGTAGGCAGAATGAAAACTAAAATAGGATCTGATTATAATGAAGTTTTTATTGTTACACAAAAAGAACCGACAGTTCATTTGAAGGTTCAAAGTAAGGATTCGATTGCAAAGAAATTATTTGATATTATTCTTCCACGGTTAAAATAATAATAATTATTATTATTATTATTATCATGATCTTCTATTGTAATATTATTTCAAAAAATTTTGAAATTAAAGTTTCAACCTAATTATGCAAAATAATAAAATTTTTTTGCTATTTGTTATAACTTTTTATTAAATAATAATTAAATCCTTCTCAAATTTATTAAAGTTCATTATTCCAGTTTTATTATTTTTGCTGTCTATCATAATACTATCTTCAATTCTTACCCCGAATTTTGATTCAAGATATACTCCTGGCTCTATTGTAATAGTCATATTATCCATAAGTCGTTCTTCATTGTTAGGACGAATCCAGGGAGGTTCATGAACATCTAATCCTATACCATGACCTGTAGAATGATTAAATTCATTTATAAATCCATGTTCAGAAATATACTCTCTGCATGTTTTATCAACTTCTCCTATTTTTATTTTGTTACTACATTTGTTTAAACCTAGCCCCTGGGCCACTTTTACTATCTCATAGACTTTTTTCAAATCAGGGTTTATTGTCTTGAGACCGAATGTTCGTGTGGCATCTGCTATATAACCATTAACTCTTAAAGTGAGATCAACAACAATAAAATCTCCTCTTTCAAACTTTCTATCAGATACGCTTGCATGAGGTAATGCTGAATTTGGTCCACTTGCTATTATAAATGGATTCAATGTAGATTTGTAAGCCGGAAAGCCACCACCATTTTTGAAGGTTTCATATACTAATGTTGCTTGTAATTGCCTTTCTGATACTCCTTCCTTTATTTCCTCTAAGCAGATATTATATAGTTTATCTATGATATTAGCAGCCTGCTTTATGTATTTTATCTCAATTTCATCCTTAAGGCTTCGGGTTTTAAAAAATGGATCCTCATTAACTATTATTTTATTATTCCCAGTCTTTTCTTTAAGTTGATTGATTAAATTATAGTTTGCATTATCTATACAATAAAAACAATTATTGTCCAATTCTGAAATAAGTGATAACAAGGTACCTTCACTTCCTCTTTTTTCTATTTTAATAATTTCACATTCTTTTGAATCCTCTGATGCTCGGAAATATTCTAATGCTGGTGTAAATAACTTTGTAGTATTATGATTCATTAATATTACTCCTTCTCCCCAAAAACCAGTTAGATAAAATATATTTTCTGGTTGCAATGAAATTATATTTTTACAATTGATTTTAGATGCATTCTCTAATAATTTCTTTTTTCTACCTGTAAACACTAGATAATTTTTTTTACTTAGAATAATTAAATCATTCATTATATTATGTAAGTAATTATAAATAACAGTGGTACTGACTTTATGTGAAAAATATGGAATATTTAGTTATGCTTCCCGGTCCTACTAACGTTCCAAATCGCGTAATGAATGCTATGCTTGCTCCTGTTATCAATCATCGCAGCGAGGATTTTAGAATTTTATATAGAGGCATAATTGAAAAAACTCAAAAAGTTTTTGAAACTAATGGTGATATTATTTTATTAACTACTTCTGGAACTGGTGCTGTAGAATCTTCTGTAGTTAATCTGATAAAAAAAGGGGATAAGGCAATTATTCCTGTGAATGGTGAATTTAGTACCAGACTTGCCGATTTAATCGATAGTTGGGGAGGTACTGCAATTAGAATTGATGCTCCTTTTGGAGCGAATCCTCCCCTTGAAAAAATTGAAGAGGCATTTGAAGTTAATAAAGATGTCAAAGCTTTGTATGCTGTATATAATGAAACCTCTACAGGCACTACAATTAGGTATATGGATAAATTAGGTGATCTCTGTGGAAAATTTGGCTCATTCTTTATCGCCGATGCTGTTTCTATATTAGGTGGAGATGAACTTCCTGTTGATAAATGGAATGTTGATATATGTATCACAGCATCACAAAAAGCCCTTGCTGCTCCTCCAGGCGTTTCGCCAATATCCATAAATGAAAGAACCAAAAAATATATGCAGTCTAATCCATCACCTATATTGTATCTGAATCTAAATAGATACTTCAAGTATTATAAAGAACATACTGAAACCCCTTTCACTCCTGCATTACCTTTATACTATGCGTTTGATGAAGCATTGAATATTGTCATAGAAGAAGGAATAGAGAAAAGAATTCAAAGACATAGACAGTGTGCTGATGCCTTTTATTCTAGTTTGAGTGCAATGGGCCTAACTCCCTTTGCTAAAGACGATGCTAAGAGTAATGTTATTATCGCCTTCAACTACCTTGAGGGCATGGAAGATAAGAGATTTAGAACCATATTATCTGATGATTTTCGGGTCCTGATAGCAGGAGGATTTGGAAATCTCAAGGGTAAGGTATTTCGAATAGGCAGTATGGGAGAAGTAAATCGATATCATGTTATGCGCACAGTATCATCTATTTATTCGGCCATGAAGATGCTTGGAGTGAATACAAACGACAAAGCGCTATCTGTTGCGGAAGAAAAATTGAAAAACTTGTAACCAGCACTTCTTTTATTATTTGTCAAACTTAATATAGGGTAAATAAATAGCGGTTTTTATGACTTTTGATAAAGGATCTTTAATATTATTAGATTATACTGCACGTATCAAGGATAATGGTGAAATTTTTGAAACAACTATTGAAGAAGATGCAAAAAAATCCAATCTATATGATCCTACTAGAAGGTATGAACCAAGGCTTATTTCTGTGGGAGAAGGTTGGGTTTTAAAAGGTTTGGATGAAGCCCTATCTAGTACTGATGTGGGACAAAAACTTTCAATTGAAATCTCTCCAGATAAAGGTTTTGGTGAAAGAGATACAAACAAAGTTAGAATGATCCCCCAGAGAAAACTAGGAGAAAAGGCTAACGAAGTGAAGGTTGGTGATGTTGTAGAATTAGATGACCGTACCGGTATTATCCGCTATATAGGCTCTGGTCGTGTCCAGATAGATTATAATCATAGACTTGCAAGTAGAGTACTAGTTTATGATGTAAATGTTGTTAAAAAGATTGAATCAAATGAGGATAAAATCAAATATTTGTTAAAACGACGACTTCCAATAGAGGATGAAAAGGCAAAATTCGAATATAATAATGATAAAGTAGTAATTGAACTATCTGAAGATATTTCTTTATTGGATGGATTACAAATAATCAAAAAAGCAGTCTCTACAGATATTTTCAAATTTGTAGATGGTCTGAATAAAATAATATTTGAGGAAGTATACTTATCACAAAAAGCAAAAGACTCTTCACAATCACCACCATCATCCACAACAACAGCAGCAAACGATACTGCAGAATCCTCATCCACAACAGCAGCAGCAACCGATACTGTAACATCTGATACTTCTCCTAGATCTGATACTTCTCTCAGATCAGAAAAGGTATCCAAATCTGAAATCAAAGCAAAAGACTAATCAATAATGAAATAGTATTTTGATTTTTAATACTATTTTTAGATAAACTAATTTATTTATTTCTTAAATGACTTTTGCTGATTTTGCTAATTCATATGCTGATTTTTTATCAAGTTTTGTTTTACTTAATATCGTATATCTTTCCGGCCTCATACCTTGCGCAATTAACAAGGATTGAACAATATCCTTTTCAGATAAATTTATTTGATTTGCTTTGACAGGAGCTTTAACATTTTCTAGAACAGATATAATTCGTTCGAAATCCATACCGTAAAGCTTTGACATGATTATAGTACCGATCCCTACTCTTTCCCCATGAAGACCACAATTACCATCTGTAATATATTCAAGAGCATGACTGAAAAGATGTTCGGACCCCGAACAAGGACGGCTACTCCCAGCTATTCCAGCAGCAACACCAGCACTTATCAATGCCTCTATAATAGTTCTAACTCCATATTCATTTAGTAATAATTCTTTTGATTTATTCATGATAATATCCGCACTTAATTTTGCTAAATAAGCAGAATATGCTCCGAAATATTCATTATTATCATCTCTTGCTAATTCCCAATCTTTTACAGCAGTGAGTTTACCTATTAAATCTCCGCATCCACTTGATAGTAACCTAGTAGGTGCTTCAGAGATTAATTTGGTATCGGCCAAAATACCTATTGGTGTATTTACTTTAATAGAATGAGGTTTATTTGACCCTTTTAAAGATACAAAGGGACTTGAAATACCATCATGAGAGGCAGATGTTGGTATACTTATAAATGATTTTCTTATACCATATGCAATCATCTTTCCAACATCAACTGATTTTCCCCCTCCAATCCCTAGTATTATATCAGGTTCTAATTCTTCTATCTCTATTTTGATTCTAGATACTGTTTCAAAAGACGCATCTTTTCTAATAAACCAGTAATTGCGAATATGCGACTTCTCGAATGATTTTTTAATGTCATCTTCAATCTTATTTCTAACCGTTTCACCACTAATGATAATAACACTGGATATTCTATTATTGATATCCGTTATAAAATTACCAAGTTCTGAAATTACATTATCTCCTACTAAAATTTTCCTTGGAAGCTCCATCAAATGACTATTGGATTTCAAATATCTTTCTTTCTTTATTCAAATAATTTTAATTATATATTAATAAAATAAATAAATTTCGTAAATTTATTATCTTGAAAAATTTATTATTATTATTATTATTATATTTGAACAATACTGATAACTGTCATTGCTGGACGACTTCTGCTATAGCATAACCCATTCCTACTCTACTGATTTTTATTTTAACTTCGTCACCCTCCTTTGTGTTAGCTACAAATATTACCATTCCTTCAATCTTTGCAACACCAGCATCTCCTCTTTTACTCATTGCTTCAATTTTGACATTATATTCTTCTCCAACTTTAACTGGAATTCTAAAAGATCGAAACTTTCTGACTCCACTTTCGTTACCTGAATCATTTTGATTGGATCTGTTACTAGTCGTATTTTCCCTATTTGTCTCTACATCCATATACTATCTAACCTTTCTTTACATTGAATTTATTATATATTACTATTTCAATATTGTTTTTGAGCTCTGCCCTAAAAAAAGGAAATGAATTCTCTATTAATTAATCGCAATCAATTTATATTTCAAACAGAAAATTGAGGTATATTATATTATACTGAAGGAACTCAAGATGGAATTTACTAATTTTGATAATGAACAATCTAGTCAGAATATTATGGCTATTATACTAAAGAGCTTACCAAAGGAATCCGGCCTGACTAAGATCGAATATGAAGGACCTAGTATCGCCTTATACTGTAAAAACCCTAGATTTTTGATAGAAAACTCTCAAATCCTTTCCAATATGGTAAGTACCATCAGAAAGAGAGTAGTCATAAGAACCGATGAATCGATTCGCAAATCAAGAAATGATTCTACCAAGATTATTCAAAATCGCCTCCTGCCTTTTAAGATTAAAAGTAATGGAATGATATTTGATGATGCATTAGGTGAACTGACAATCTATATCAGTAATTCTTTCGAAATGAAAAATCAAATTGAAAATACCATTTTATTGGATTTGATCAGTGAAACTGGCTGGAAAATTAAGTTAAGAAGATCAACAGTAAAACTTGCTACAATTCAATTTATTGATAAAGTTTTAGATAGTTCCACTGACTATAGAATAAAATTCTATAAAGAAATCGGTGACAAAGTTTTCCGACCAAAATTAAGTACTAGTTGTGAAGCTAGTATCGTTACATTGGGAGGATTTGGTGAGATTGGCAGATCCTGTTTGTTACTTGTTACTAAGGAAAGTAAAATATTACTGGATTGTGGAATAAATACTCATGATGAAAAAGCTATTAATTATTTTCCAAGATTTGATATGACAGGTTTCACTTTAGATGAAATTGATGCAGTAATAATAACGCATGCTCATATCGATCATACAGGTTTTCTTCCATTTCTATTCAAATATGGGTATAGGGGACCAGTTTATTGTACTGAACCAACATTACCTTTAATGATCCTTCTTTTCCTTGATTACCATAAAAACCATGAAATTTATAGTGAAGAAGATATAATAAATGTAATAATTCATACGATGCCTTTATCTATAGGAGTAGTTACAGATATATCGCCAGATGCAAAACTTGTATTATACAATTCTGGACACATATTAGGATCAACATCTATCCATTTACATATTGGAAATGGAAACCATAATCTAGTTTATACAGGAGATCTCAAGTTTGGGAAGACTAATTTACTTGAAAATGCATCTTGGAATTTTCCTAGAGTTGAAACACTTATTATTGAAGGTACTTTTGGAAGTAAAGATTTACCTCATAAACGGGAAGAGGCAGATCAGATCTTGGTTGAAAGTATTAATCAAACTCTAAGAGATGGTGGTAGAGTTCTCATTCCAGTTCCTATTATAGGACTGTCACAAGAGCTTATCTATACCTTAACAAAATATCAAGAGCTTGGTTCATTAGAGCCATCAGCGGAAATCTTCGTTGACAGATCCATATTAGAGGCCACATATATACATGAATTATATTATGACTACTTGTCAAAAGAAATTAAAACAAAAATTTCGAATGAAAATATATCAATTTTTAATTATAAAAATCTCAAACTAATTAACTCAAAATCTAAAGTAAATAAACCAGGCATAATACTAGTTCCATCTTCTATGCTGCTAGGGGGACTGTCTGTAAAATTTTTAAAGCAAATTCACAATGATCCTCTTAGCAAAATAATAATTATTTCAAACCAAGCAACAGGAACACTTGGGAAGGAGATTCAAACAGGACATACTAAAGTAACAATAAATGGGCAACAACAACCGTTAGAGTTAAAATGCAAAATTGATTCTATTCATGGATTTAGCAACCATAGCGACTACAGTCAACTTCTAGCTTATGTTAGTAGACTAAAACCAAAACTTAAAAGAGTGATAATTAACCACGGTGAAAAACCCA
>JBIOXM010000238.1:0-2863 GCA_044869655.1 Nitrososphaeraceae archaeon
AGGAAAGTTCAAGAATTATTAAATTTTTTTCCACTTATGCTATTTTGGTTTTGTGTATATTATTCTTGTTAGACAACGTTCCTTCAAGTCAAGCTCAAAAATTCAAAGATGTTGAAATTATTGTCAATCAATTGGATAATAATGGAACCTATATGCTGGTTGGTAAAGGAGGAAATATAGGATTATCAGTAGGAGAGGACGGAGTATTACTAATAGATTCACAATTTAAACAATTGACAAAGAAAATTCTATCTGCTATTAATAACAAAATTACAGACAAATCAGTAAAGTATCTTATTAACACTCACTGGCATCAAGATCATACAGGAGGTAATGAAAATTTCGCTAATAACGGAGCTGTTGTTATAGCTCAAGAAAATGTTAGAGAGCGCTTAAATACTAAACAATTTGTTGAGTTCTTGAATAAGACATTTGAAGCATCTCCTTTGAAGGCACTACCTATTATTACTTACAATGATTCTATTACTTTTTATTTTAATGAGGATAAAATTGATGTATATCATCTTCCAAATGCACATACGGATGGTGATTCAATTATTTATTTTAACAAAAAAAATATAATTCAAACAGGGGATATTTATGTTAATGGACGATATCCCTTTATAGATCATTCTAGTGGAGGAACAATAGATGGTCTAATAACAGGAATAGAAAAGATAATTTCAACAATAAATAATGAAACAAAGATTATTCCTGGTCATGGATTATTATCAAATCTTGGTGAATTACAAGACTATCTTATTATGTTGAAAGATATAAGACAACAAGTCCTTACAATGATAGATAATGGGGCTACTTTTGATGATATCATGAAAAGCGATATAACGACCAAATATAACAATTTATATTCTGATAGTTTTATTACATCAGAAGATTTTTTAGGATTTGTCTATAAAAATATGATCACATATAAATAACTTTATTCGATAAATGAGCTCCTTTTATCATTATATGGTAAGTTCTAAAGTTTACTGATAACTATTATTCCTATAGAAAGGAAAAAATAGTTTAAATAACAAGAAAAGGAAATATTTGTTGATTCCTCAAAATTATCATTTTATTCTACTAGGCCGAATGTTAATGAGTTACGATAACCTTTTCAAGAAATTGGTTATTAATACAAAGCAGAGAACATATTGAGGCGTTTACATCAATGAATGTTAATCTAACTCAAATTTAACTAATATCTAGAATTTAGAACATATTATATTTAAATTTGTTAATAATCTTATTAGGACTCTTCATAAGAGTTATTAAGTAAATCTTAAATACATAATAATCTTTCTTAGACAATATGAAATTAGTATTTAGTGCAATCTTTATCTTAATAATATTAAATATGATAAATGGATATGCTCAACAAAATGAAAATATTGATGCAAAACCTGATTCAGAAAAAATTAAAGTAGTTGCTTCGTTTTATCCCTTTTATGAAATTGCAAAAGAAATAGGAGGAAATAATACTATAGTATCCTCTGTTATACCCATGGGTGTAGAACCCCATGATTGGGAAATAACTCCGCAACAAATTCCTGACATTACTCACGCTGACATGATTATATACAACGGAATAGGTTTTGATTCATGGCTTGGTAAGAAAGAACAGTTTCGCAATTCATTTCTTGTTGATATTAGCAAAGATTTACAGCTTATAAAATTAGGTAAAGAAGAATCTGAAAATATAAGGAGCAATGGCCAGATTTATGATCATACATCAAGATACGATCCTCATATTTGGTTAGATCCGATTCTGGTAAAAAATATTTCTAAAACCATTAGTAAGGCACTTATTAAATTAGATCCTAATAATACAGATTCATATTTACAAAATACTGAAAATTTCAATCACCAGCTTGATATCCTAGACTCTCTGATAAAGAAATCGTTGGCTAAGTGTGAACTAAAGGACTTTATTACTTTCCATGAAGCATTTCATTATTTTGCTAATAGATATGGCTTAACACAACATGCCGTTCACGGAAGTTATCCAGAAGGTGAAATTCTTCCGCAACAAATCATAAAAACTATTTCATTAGCGAAAGATCTAGGAATCGATACAATTTATTCTGAAGAACTAAAAGATCCTAGGTTATCTCAAACTCTTGCATCAGAAATACCAAATGGAAAAGTGTTACTATTATCTCCTATAGAAGGAATTGATCAGGAAGAGGAAAAGAAAGGTATAGGTTATATTGACAAGATGGAAATGAATTTGAAGAATCTAAACCAAGGACTGAAATGCAAATAATATTATCATTCAATTACCTTTTTAAAGATTGAGTAAACCTATTTAGTTGTAAAATAGAAGCAGTGTCATCTTTGTTATAAAAGTTGCTATAATATTATTATGAAATAGCAAAGAATAAAACAATTGATAGCGATACTAATAAGAGTCATAAAAATTGATTATTATTTAGTTGTCTAGATTAGTTTTGGGCTTTTAACTTATTATCTATCTTTCTCATTTGCTGCAATACAAAATTCAACTGAACTTGTAAAGAAGCCTTCTAACGGTCCTGTTTGACATTCATATATTTTGTCTATTGTTGGATATTTACTATATTCTGCAGATATACTATAAGAGTCTGGATATTTGACAATTTTGTCATTGTTGTAGATACTATATGGTTTGTTATAGCTTGCATTGTCGTAAGAGGAAGAAGAAGATATATTGTTATTATTGTTATTATTGTGAGGATTATATGGTTTGTTATAGCTAGAACTGCTATATGGATAAGAAAACTGTACAGCCAAAGCAGTTTGACTTGCAATAACAAAACCTGATCCCAATATGAAGCTCATAGTTAGAGTCATTGAAAATATAAATTTCCTGTTCATGGTT
>JBIOXM010000239.1:0-4229 GCA_044869655.1 Nitrososphaeraceae archaeon
GTGATGTAAGTGAATATAATATTCTTTTGGACGAAAATCAAGATATTTGGATTATTGACTGGCCCCAAGCAGTTACTTTAGAACATCCAAATGCGGAATTCCTTCTTCGACGAGATTTACATAATATAATAAGATATTTTAGACGAAAATATGACCTAAACTTAGATGAAAATTCATATTATAAGAGCCTCGTAAAAGACAATTAAATGATTAGATTATTTAGCATATTCAAATTTTTTAAGGATAAAAAAATTATTAAATTCAGTTATTTTAAGAAATGGGCTCGATCTGTTTTTTCCCAAGAAAAAGAAGGATCGCTTCTTCCAAAATGACCATAAACAGCAGTTTTTTTGTAAATAGGTCTTTTTAATGATAACGTTTCTATTATTTTAGAGGGACGCATATCAAAGTTCTTTATCACTTTATCCTCGATTTGCTCCTGTTCGATTTTACCAGTGCCAAATGTATCAACCATAACTGAAACAGGTTCAGCCATCCCTATAGCATAAGCTATTTGAACTTCACATTTTCGAGCTAATTCGGCGGCCACAATATTTTTTGCAATATATCTTGCCATATAGCATGCTGATCTATCAACCTTTGAAGGGTCCTTTCCAGAAAAAGCTCCTCCTCCATGTCGTCCCATACCACCATAAGTGTCTATTATTATCTTTCTTCCGGTAAGGCCAGTATCTGCAGATGGGCCTCCTGAGACAAATCTTCCAGTAGGATTAATTATAAATCTGGTTTGACTATCAATCCATTCAGCACAGGTGGGTCGAATGACCTTGTTAATTATTTCTTCCCGTAAATGATCAAGTTTTATTTCTGGGGAATGTTGGGTAGAGAGAACTACTGTATCTATTCGTTTAGGTAGGAAATCTTCATAGACTACAGAAACCTGAGATTTACCGTCTGGTCGCACCCAATCTAATTCTTTTCTTTTCCTAACATCACTTAATTTCATACAAAGTTTATGAGCCATAATTATGGGTAATGGCATAAGTTCGGGAGTTTCCTCCGTGGCATAGCCAAAAACTAATCCTTGATCCCCTGCACCTTGATCTTTTAATTCTGTGGGAGTCACTCCCAAAGAAATATCATCACTTTGATCATGAATGGATGTAAAAACAGCACAAGTATGATAGTCAAATCCAAAATCTGCTCTATTATAGCCTATTTCCCTTATTGTATTTCTAACTACTTTTTGGACATCTATAGCACCATTAGAAGTGACCTCTCCTGCAACAAAAACGGTTCCAGTAGTTGTCAATGACTCAATTGCTACCCTAGAATTAATATCATGGGACAAAAATTCATCAAGTATCGAATCCGAAATCTGATCACACATTTTATCTGGGTGACCCTCTGTCACACTTTCAGAGCTAAATAAATATTTAGAAACCATTTTTTAAAGGCTTTAACTTTATTAAAAATCTTTGATAAGTCTTATAAAAAGAACATTATTTCCACGAATAACAACCTTTCCATAATTTGCCAGCAAATCTGAACCTAAATATTCCTCAGCATTAATAAGAATCAGATTCATATATGAATCTACATTACTCATAACCCCTTTGTATTCAATTTCACTTTTTAATCTCACTGCTACACGCTGGTTAAGAGATTTCTGCAATAAGGTTAAAGGTCTCTTTGGTTGTTGAGAACTTGAATTAGCTGACAATGTCAATATATCACTTAGCAATTCATTTGCACATGTAGCAGAATAAAAAGGTTCCCTTATGGTTAAATAATTATAACAATAATTTTCAATATTGTTGTTGGATTTTTTACCTACAGGGTCTTCCAATCTCGACAGATTTCTTCGCGGTGGAATTCGTACAGGAGTCATCACTAATATCTTTGGGGCAAGTGGTTCAGGCAAATCCCAATTTTGTTTTAGTATTTGTGCAAATTTGACTAAAAAAAATAAAGATGTAAAAACAATTTTTATCGATACTTCTGGAAATTTTAGACCAGAAAGAATTCTTGATATCACCGATAATCCTAATTCAGAGAGAGTACTAGATAATATACATTACATTCGACCATATTCTATTAATGATCAATTTGAAGCTATTAAAAAAATATATGAGATTAAACCAAAATTAGTAATTGTTGATACTATTACCTCCCTCATATCCATAGAAAGTAAAAATATATCTAGACATTTAATCTTGATGAAATTTATACACGAATTAGCACATACTGCAATAAATAATAATTGTGCTATAGTGACCACAAATATGGTTAGAAATATAATTTCCAAAAATAGTGTTTATAAAACCATAACTAACATTGATGAACATCCAAAAAAAATAAAATTGGAAAGAGAGTTTATGGGAAAATCTGTATCTCTTTCTATCCATATTAAATTAAAATTCGAGATTATAAGTATATCCAACAATTTATACAAAGTCTCCTTTATTCAACCCTTCATTAAGGATAGTACTACATTTCGAATAACAAAGACAGGCGTTTTATAAAAATTCTTATATTTGGAGGCCTTTATATAAATTCCAGAATTTATCTCCAACATAATGCATATTATTAATTATATGACCCTTAGCTAACTCAATGGCTTTTTCACTATCATAAAGTGAGGTACCTACTGCTAGGGGCTTTTGATACTCTTTATCTTTTACAATCACAATTTTATCTTTTGAAAATGATTCAAATTTTACGATTCCAGGACGTGCAATATTTGCACCATTGCAGATATATTTTATTGCTCCCATATCTATAAGAACATAAGGAAATAATTCAATTAAATTATTGTTTCCTAAATAGGGAAGTATTATTTCGTTTATTTGAACAGCAGTAAAATTATCTTCATGAATTAGTAATTTTTTATCTTTTTCTATTTCGTAAGCTTTTATATTTTTAAATTTTGGAATAGTTTTTTCTGGCCAATTTGTATGTAGTTTTTCTAAGGTAATAGATGTTTCTCTTTTAGATAACATATTGATTTTCAAACTATATCTTTATTCCCCGAATCATAATTTATCTTTAATTTCAATATTACCATGACAGAAGAGGTGTAACAAAAAAGATGGTTATGGTTTTCTTTTTTTCAATGGTGTATATTCACAACCCATTGGCCCACAATATTTCCCTACATAAACTGCTTTGGGGCGATATAAAGCTGGTTTTGGTGCGGCTTCTGCAAATTTTTCTTCGATAACATGTGCTGCCCATCCAGAAATTCTTGAGATAGCAAAAATAGGAGTGTTAAGATCAACTGGAAAACCCATACAATAATAAAGTGAAGCACTATATAGATCGACATTAGGGTAAATTGGTTGTTTTCTAATTTCTGTGATGTATTTTTTTGTATATTGTTCTACTTGTCGAGTAATTTCGTACCATTTATAATTCTCATTTTTACATACAGATTTTGAAAGTCGTTCTAGAATATCCGCTCTTGGATCAGTAGTACGATAAACTGCATGCCCCATTCCCATAATTCTTTTCCCCTCCTTTAGAGTATCTTGTATCCATTTTTCGATATTTTTGGAATCACGTATATCAAAAAGCATTTTCATTACCTGTACGTTGGCTCCTCCATGTAATTCACCTGATAAGGCTCCTAAAGCACCGCAAATACATGAATACATATGAGCACGAGTAGAAGCAATTTCTCTAGCTGCAAAAGTGGACGCATTAAAGCTATGTTCTGCATGTAATATTAAACAAATATCAAATACTCTTACTTCTTCAAAAGTAGGTTTTCGCCCAAATACCATATAAAGAAAATTCGCAGAATGTTTTAGTTCATCGTCTGGTTCAATAATTTCTTCTCCTTTTCTTATCCTATTCCATGCACTAACAATTGAAGGAATTTTCGAAATAAGATAGATTGCCCTTTTTATATTGTCATCTTTAGTATCTGAATTAATACTTTCCTCGTAATCCGCAAGAGAAGCAACAGTGGATTGTAAAACGTCCATTGGGCGAGCTGTTTTTGGTCTATTTTGTAAATTTGCTATTAAGGAATGTGGTAATTTTCTAGATTGTTTTAAGTTATAGGAAAATTCATCTAATTCTTTTTTGTCTGGAAGTTCTCCAAATAATAAAAGATACGCTGTTTCCTCAAATGTAGAATGATTTACTAAATCAAGAATGTCATAGCCTCGATAAATTAATTTACCATTTTCACCATCGATAGATGAAATTTTTGTATCTGCTACTTCAATATTTCGTAAACCTATATTTCTTGCATCCAAATT
>JBIOXM010000240.1:0-8954 GCA_044869655.1 Nitrososphaeraceae archaeon
AAATTAATAATTTAATTGCAATAGTGCTTCAAAATTATTGGTCTGCAGAAAAAAGTAGAGATTGGCAAATAAATTATAAATCAAAACATTTGATTATACAAAATTCAAAACAGAATATAATATTTGATTTAATGATACAAAACAATGAAATTACTATAAATGTAGATGGTATGTTCTATAATGGACGTCCTATAAAAATTACTAACGATCAAATACTTTTTGATAATCAAGAGATTGCATTGGATATAAAAGGAAGTACATTAAAAAATTATGAGATTGGAGTTACAGCTGAAACATTGAATGAAAGGTAGAATAATGTCTAAGATCAAATACCAAGATAATAATATTTTGACATTGATTTCTTCCTTTGAAGATCATGTTCATAACAAATAACTATTATTTCTTTTAAAATGAATTTATTCTCAAGATCAACATACATTATGATGCAATATCTAAGTTATTTGATAGTAGAACCTACATTTGATGGATGAAGGTTCGAGTCCCACCCTCGGCGCTAAACTCTAATAGTATCTAAATAAAATGTTGAATTATGAAATCAGTATGTTCATTTAATTCTTCAAGTGAACTAAAAGACTCTCCACATTGACAATTGTGTATTCTTTTGCTATAATTTATTTTATTGTAAATAGAATTACTCATTTTCTGAATAATTCTCAATATCCTTAATAATAGTTATACAATAAATTTCAAGAATTAGGCTCTAGAATTTTACTTTATTTAAAACTTTGAATGAATAATTGATAATATAAACCATAGAATGCAGTTGCAGGGTTCGAGTCTAACTACCGTTATCGGATAACAAAAATAGCAGTTTATAAATAAATCTAGAGTTATATGAAACGTTATGAAAGGTTATAGATATTCAGTTTAGTTTACTCTTTTGTGTCTATAACAAAACCATAGATGTACTAAAGGAGATGACAAAGGCAAATTATAGATCAGGACATTAAAATTTTTATAACATTGTAATTAAAACTAAAAGAATATTTGCCTTTACTTTGTTATTATAAAATATATATAAATTACGTTATGTTTAGATCTCAGTTTTATTTTTAAATATAGTTACATATACACATTTCTTTTTAGCAAATCCATTACATTTTTCTTTTTTGATAATTCCTCTAATGTTTTAGGCTCTACTAGTTTATAATTTCCTAATATGAAGGATGCTGTACTTGAGAAATGATCTTGTATTGTTATTTCTGATAGAAGAGTGGAGAACTCAGTCTATCAATAAATTAAATTAATGGTAATCCACAGTTTCTTGTCGCATTTATCTACTACACTATTGTAGTTATTCTATTGTTCCGTTTGAAGGATCAAGGAATAGCTTTGTTGCAGAGTGTCCCGCCGTGAAATTAAACATGTTCAAGATAGAACCAGCTTTTGTATCAAATGATTGGTCTCCAATTTGTCCTAGATTCCAATTGTCTTCGATAAATTTCAAAATAGATGTCTGGTCAGTTATCTGGTGATCTACATAATTTACTTTTGAAAATGGAGAGACAATTAAAAGTGGAAGACGAGGTCCATGTCCGCAGCGGTCTTTGTACATCTCCGGCGAAGGTTTACCACACAAATCATTACCCAACAATGCGTCTGTATTTGGATCGTCAGACTGACTTACAATTGGCGGCATTACATGATCATACCAACCGTCAGAATCGTCGTATGCAATTATTATAGCAGTGTTATTCCATTCAGGAAGTTTCTGTATTTGATTTACGATATCGACAATAAAGGTTTGTTCATTTAATGGATTGGAATAACCTGCGTGTCCATCTTGAAAAGCCGGAGCCTTAAGAAAGTTGATAGAAGGCAGGTTGCCTGAATTAACTGCATCCCAAAAGTCTGAAATGTCGTATTGGTGATTTGCTTGATCAGTATGACCAATCATCTTAACAGATGTAGGTGGCAGATGATCAGGATTTGCAGTTGTTTTATAATATTGAAAAGGTTCATGGTGTGGTAGATAATCTACTACTGGAGGCGGTTGACCATGTGAGAGTTCAACTACCAATTGTTTTTCTTGAACGAGTTTGTGTTCAGACCCGCAGAATGGATCTCCTTCTGCAGTCATATTTGTTGGTTTGAATCCACCCTGAAACCATCCCCAAGTGACATTTTTACTATTTAAGAGATTACCAACGTTGGTTCCGCTCATGGATGCCAGTGGAAATGACTTTGTGGCTGGATTGAAGCACTTATCGTACAGGGGATTTGCATCGAATATCAGGGTGCCGTTAGAGATAAACCACATATTTGATCCGTGATAAGTAATATTGAGATATTGAGGGTTTGCACCGTGTGTTTGTCCTGATATAAGATTAATGTGACCAGGTGTAGAAGATCCAAATGTTGTTGCAAAAAAGTTGTCACTCATAGAAAAATGCTGGGCATAATTCCATAACGCCGTAACTGTATTACCATCAAAGTACCCCATAGTTATTGAAGGATTGCAACCCTTACCGACAAAATTGGTCTTAACAAACCTATCCATCAATCCCCCATTGTATGCCTCTTGTAGCCTTGTGTATAGATGATCATTGTCACAGGTGGATGCGTTAGATCTTGGGATCCTAAATGGATTAACTGTATTAGGATTATCTGTTAGAAGTGAACTTGACAGACCATTTATAGATGGTGTATTTGCTTTAGAATGGAACTGAGGTTCACCAAGTTCATTAGAATTAGAAGCATTTGGATAGGTGGCAAAATAATGATCAAAAGAAACATTCTCTTGATAGATAACGATTAAATGTTTTATGGGAGTTGTAGTTTTAGTAGATTTGTTTTCTTGATTTTGAGCATAAATGTTTAAAACTAATCCACCTAGCATAACAAGAATTAAAAATACGATTAGTGTAAATGAAAACTTATGTATGAATCCATAAGAAATGATCATTATTGACGTATTTCTATTATGATACTTAAGTTTTTATTTTATAAGAATAGATTAGATCCATTGTCTGAATTCATACAAAATAACTGCATACCGAAATAGTAAGAAATTCAAATACAATACAGGCTAAGCATTATTACCGGATAGAAAAGTTATTACAAACACCTATTCCAGATTACAGAAAATTAGTAATAGATTTATTTTAACACCATATCTGATCAACATAAAGAAGTTATCCTACAAAGATTCTTATAGAATAATTAAAGTTTGGTTAGACAAATGCAATGAGCTTTACAAATTAGACAATTATAAAAATTTTGAATACAGGATCAATTATGCTCTCAAGAATGCAATGAATAAAGAAATATCACCAATGAGCTACACTACTTTAAAAGATAATTACAAGAAGTTGTATTTATTATTACAAAAAAGAAGAAATAGGAAAACTAAAATGATTATATGAAAGATTAATGAAAATATTGGTATACCTAATGACATATTAGGAAATACAGTAAATCTCCAATTCATCGTACTTATCTTTTACAGCTAACATAAAAAGAGTATTTTCATAAATAAGTAACCATTCCTTCATTCCTAGAACTGGTAATTTTCTAATCAATATCTTATTATCGATCATTGTTCGTAAATATGCAAATTTAGGAAGATCTGCTACATTAAAAAGTAAATAGGATAGATCGATTCCAGGACTTCCACTTTGAATATTTACAACGACAGAATTATTTTCTTTATTTTTTATTTTACAAGTAACGTAACTTTGTCCTATTTCAAATTTTTCTAAATTGATCGTAGATTTAAGAAAAGAATTTTTACTCTGAGGAATTTCATATGACATTGATTGAGAGTATGCATCATAATAATAGTTCATAAAGTTAAATAGAAATAAAATTATTTTAACATTTAACATTTTCAATGAATATAAATATATTTTAATAGTTGAATATTCCATATTTTTTCCAATATTTTATTCCCTTTTATTTTTAACTGATAGACATTGAATACTGTCTTATCATTAGACCATAATCTTTTATAATATCCCATCCTAACTGTGAGGGCTATGGTTTTATCATTACAAAAATAAAATTCTCTTTTACATAACAGTCAGGATAACGTGTCTTTTTCATCAAAAGAAGCAAAATCTTTTTACTGATTTACTGGATTAAATAAATAATACTGAAAAGGAAAATTATAAATTATTATTTGACCAGAGGTAAAATTTCAGGCTCTAAATGATGTCTATCTCCCTGCAAAATTGGCTTAATAGGACTTAGTCCAACTTGTTCTAAAATCTTTTTTCCATTCTCTGATAATAGAAATTTTACAAAAGAGACGGCACCGTCTATGTTTTCAACTGTATTTGGTATAGTGAATGAAAAATATATCGGATTACCAGAAATGGTTTCACCAGTTCCTAACTTGTAGGATATTTTATTATAAAAATTTGTATAATTGGGTTCGCTTAGATTAATTTGATCTGGAAGTTTGATATAAGGAAGACCTTTTGCTATTGCTTCATGTTTATAGGCAGCAGTTGCATCAATTTGTCCAGAGTCCAAAATAGACTTTAAGACTTCTTCAGGAAATATTTGTTTCTTATTTCTATCTTCACCTAAAATCTTATCTTTAATTGTAGAATCATTATAGTAAATATTTGCTAATTTTGCAGTAATGATCGTGTAGTATCCTTTAGGATCTAGTTCAGGATCAGTTCTTCCAAATTTGAGTCCTTCTTTCTCAAGAACCTTATACCATGGTATCTCACCATTGCTAGCCTTCAACAGATCTGAAGCAAATGTACTTTGAGGATTATAGGCAATTACAATTTCAGCAGATCCAAACTTTACAAGCCAATTGGCTAATGGAGGAGTATGATTAATTAGTCTCTCGATTGGAGTTGTATCAGCGCTAACAAATACATCCGGCTTTCGAAATCCATCCAAAATCATGTTGAAAATCTGCACAGAACCTTTGCCTTCCCCTATGAAATTATAGCCTGTTAGGTTCTGAAATACTGATTTAATCTCATTTTCAAAGACGTTGACCAGCGAACCTGCATACATTACTGATACATCTTTATCAATGGTTATCGCATCTGATACATTGAAACTAGATATCAATGATGAAAAAAATATAATCGGAAAAAAAAATTGCTGATAAAATTATAATCTTTACATAAAATTTAGTTGGATTATAAAACATATAAAAATATTCTTTGTCACTTGTATAAATAAATCTATTTTAAAAGTTTATTTACAAATATAATTTGAATGATTGAAGTTTATGTCTTTTTCTTTGAAAGATCCCCAGCGTATCCTTATAGGTTCAAATCCCATCATAGCCCCTGCCTATAATTAATATAAATAAATATAATGAATTAATTAGTTAAATGTATTAGTCGATCATATTCTAAGTTTTATTATACAATACAACCCCGAACTACCGCTTCGAGGTTCGAGTCCCACTCCGGCGCTCGACTTCAGTAGTGAATTTAGTAAAAGATATTCTATTTTCTTATGTATGGATAGATGAGATAAGAATAATAAACAAATACGAGGGCCTTATAGTACTACAAATTTTGCAATTTGATAATTTTTTAATTTAGATAAAATGATATTAAAAGTTGATCATACCTTTAGTATAAAGAACCGAAAACAACAGCTTATTGTTAGATATAAACAAAGGATTTTAGGGCCACTAATATCTTGAAAATCCCTATGTCTTTTAAGTCTAATTCGTAATTAATTTTGTAGAAGGAAAACCACTATACTAAGTTAAGTTCTTTAATACTATTTTCAAAATGGGTTTATCTTTTGTTTAGTATATTAGAAATATTATATATGATTTTATGTTTTTGATAATTATTATTTATCTAAACCCCGAACTACCGCTTCGAGGTTCAAGTCCCACCTCCGGCGCTCGACTCCAGCAGTTATAGAATGTAAAGTATCGAATTAGAACCACTGGTAGAAAAATTTCAATATATCTCACTGAAAATTGTAATTCAAATACCGTTTTGAAAATTACAATTACTATTTGATAATATCATTATTCTAAGATTGTTTGCTTAAATGTAAAATTATTATAAAAAACTAAAATTTTAGTATTATTCTGCAACTATATTGTATTTTATATCTTGTGCAAAATTAGGCTCTGCACAACATAGGTCTAGACAAATTAAACTAGATTTGAAATGCACAGAATAATTTCCTTTTGTAAGTGGTTCAGTTATTATATAAAATCCATCAGCAACAGCTTTAGAAACACCACCTTCAATAACTCCAAAACTTCCTTCATCAGGAAAGACAACCTCAAATACATCTGTATGAGTTCTATATTTGATAAGATCGTCATATTTGTACTCTTTATCACCTATTTTCAGATACAGACTATTAACACTATCTTGATCTTTTTTTGCACTCTTATGTAGCTCCTCTATTGATGCACCTGGAGCTTCTTTGTCAGACCACTCTACTAGCATTACTGGTATAAATAGACCCTTTCCAGCTGGGACTTTACATGTTCTTTCAGATATACCTCCATTGTTAGCACTTAAGTAAAAAACTGATGAATTTGTATTTGACTGACCATTAGCACATTTTTCTCCTGTGGGATCATTAATAGGACTTTCCTTCGCTGGTATTCCTAATAACCATTTCCAGAAGTTTTTAATATGTTCTACATATGTTAAACCATACGGTTTGCTTTCTGATGGAAAAATATTTACTGAATTTGAACCTAAAACTGGCGATAACGTTCCCCATAATAGAAATACAAACAGAAAAGATGCTATAACAAAACTAGTTATAATATTCAATATTTCATCACAGCTTAGCAACTCTGATACAAAAAGATTATGTTTGGCTTTGGTTTTTTTATCTAGCATAATCAAGTTTGCTCATAGATCATAAAAAGTCATTTAGCCACAGGAAATTTCTTATTCTTATGATTGCATTAATAGTCACTGTTCTAATTGACACTTCAGTTGTTAAGATCAATGATCTCATCGATAAATACTTTATTCCTATGCAAAGTAAATTAATGTTATTTGCTTTTAACAGTTTTCTATGTCTGCTTTTACAATTTTTTATAATAAAGTATATAGAAAGTTCATTTAAAAGAGATCGGTTAAGTAAAAAATTCAAGGCTAAAAACTTCGATAGAATATCATTAATTTCAATCTCTGTATTAGGAACTTTTATAGGATTTTTGATATTTCAAATGTTCTATAATAATTACTACTACACATCGATCAGTATTTTCATAATTACGATAAGTTATGGAACAGCCACATTTTTTATAATACGATTATGTTTGTTGTTTTTCTCATGGTTTAACTCGAACCATAACTTGATAGTATTTTTATATTTTATATCAATGCTAGTAATAGGATTTAATTTAATCATAACAGCTACTTACACAAGTGCCAGAGTAAGCGAGCTACCAAATCTTACAGGAGAATATGTTGGGGCTTCTGGAGCTATTTCTAGCGATAGATATTTCCTCTTAGAAAATGCTTACAGAATCTCTTCCTTTATGTCATTTTTCAGTATATGGATTACAACAGCGATTCTAATGAACAATTACAGAGAGAAGCCAACTAATACTATAGTATATTGGATTTTATTGTCTATTCCATTTGTTTATTTTGTAATAACCTACTTTTACCAATTTATCTTTGGCAATTTACTAATTTCCTATGTAGGAATTGATCCTGTAACTATTTCTATTATTTTAGGTGTATTCCTATCATTAAATAAACCGATCGGAGGATTGATCTTTGGAGCTGCATTCTGGAAGATATCTAAAATTATTAGTTATGAACGAAATATCAGGACATATATGATTATTTCTGGTTTGGGCTTATTTTTAATATTTGCTGCAAATCAGGCAACAACACAAATTGTTCCTGGTATCTATCCTCCTTTTGGACTTTTAACAATAACTGTTTTGAATATAGCAGGATTTTTCATGTTGTTAGGTATTTATAATTCTGCTACATTTGTTTCAGCAAATCACGACCTGCGTAAACTTATACGTACCCATACCTTGGAATCAAGGTTGTTAGACCTAATAGGACAAGCAGAAATGGATAACGAAATTAGAAAAACTGTCAAAGAAATTACTCAAGACAAAATTACTTTAGAAATGGACAAAGAAGCAAAATTTGAATTGGATGAAAAGGAATTGGAAAAATATATAGATTTTGTAATAAAAGAAACAAAAAAAAGGACATAAATAGTAATCAATCTTTCAAAATATCAATTGAATTTTAATTGAATTATATTTAAAAGTTACTTTATATAATAACTTAAGTCTTATCAAACCCTGCTTACTTTATAAAAAGGATTCAAACTATGTGATATTAGTTAATTGCTTTAGATTAGAGAAACTGCGATGTGTTGAAATGCCTGTGAGTATTCTGGAAATAGCTTTGATAAGATATCAGTATTTATTGATATATCATGGATAATATTTTCATTACCTGAGACTTTAACACTAAATACATTACCGCCAGCCTAAATACTAGTCGAATTTCGTTCTTTCTCAATTAATTAAGTTATTCATTCTTTAGATTATATTGTAATTACAATCCAAGAATATAAGGGATGGATACGAGTCCCACTCCCGGCGCTGAACTCGCAGAGTCATATTTTTGTTAATCTTAAGTCTATTTGTATAAGTGAAACCAATTTTCTATATAATGAAATGAAAAATATATAGTCAATAGTATTAATCTTAATATGATTTGATTATGAAATAGTACACATGTCTTCAACTAAAAAAGATAATACAGTAAAAGAAAATACCAACCAATTTAAAGAAAATACAGACAGATATTTAGAACAACAGAGACAACAATTTAAGGATACAGCATCTAATGTATCGTACACTACAGGAAAAATTAATGAAAATGTAAATAAATTTCAAGACGATAATAGGAGAATCTTTGAAAAGAATGCCGAGACTTTGAGAAAAAATCAAGAACAGATTAACAAAACAATACAAGAAATAT
>JBIOXM010000241.1:0-2644 GCA_044869655.1 Nitrososphaeraceae archaeon
TTCCCCCAGCTTTACATCCTTAAGATTAACCTTGTTCTTATGATGAGGAGCTTTAATTGGAGGGAGTAGGCCTGTAAAAGATAAGTTATTACTAATTGGGTAAATTGACTTTCTTAAATATGGGGGTGTATTCAAAAATTCAAGGATCAATTTAATAAGTAACATATCTGATCTTTGTTTTTTTTCTGTCGGATCTTTGTATATAACAATTTTTTCAACCCCAAAAATAGAAAATGCCCTCGCAAACTTGCCAATCTTTATAGTTTTTTCCCTTAAGCCCATTTCATCAGATAATGAAGAATCTGGGATAGCGATACAAATCCTATCTCTTAAATTCATTCGTTCACTAATTGATTTACTAATCCGGGAAGATAATTATTAGCTCCAAAAAAAACATTTCGCAAATTACCTTTTCTATCGACAAGGATGGCTGATGGAGTACCCTTAAGTTTGTATTCATCAAATGTAAGAGCAGAATATTTTTTATTCTTAAGATAGTGTTTAACTCTCTCAAAGAGAAGTTTCTTATCTGGCTCACTGTAGGAAATATAGTTGTCAATATTTGATTCAATAAAATCAAGCACGTTCTTATCACTAAAATCTTGGGTATTCTTCCGTAATACATCCATGGCGACAGGAAAAGGGATTTTATAATTAAGTTTATCACCATCAATTAATTGATCGTATTGACTTAATGCATTGAATGTTTCACCAATAACTTTTCCAGAAGATAAGAGTAATTTTAAATTCTCTAGTGTGTTTTTATCATAATCTTCAAATGCAGTAGCCAAGCCCAAGACTATCACGTCATCTCTGCTATTATTTTTGTATATGTCTATTGCACTGGGAAGAGCATACATAAAGCATCCAGGACAATTTACTTGAAATACTTCAACGAGAACGACTTTTCCAATATTCTTATCAATGTTTGTGGGTAATCCTTGCACCCATTCCGAAACATGCAGATTTGGAGCCTTTGTACCCATAGTCATCTCAATTACATAAAATAACTATAAGCATCGTAAACCAATATTTACTAAGATTTGTCTTTAGGATTTGTAGGATTTTCTTTCGCTATTTTTGAGAATTTTTCTATCTCTTCTTCTCCTACTTTTCTCATAATTTTGCTTTCATTTTCAATCAATGACATCTTTATATGAGAGATCCCTGTTTTTTCTTCACTTACCATATTAATTGATTCGAAGGCAAGCTTACCAGCTTCTTCTAAAGAAACATCTGTATTATAATATTTTTCTAAAAATTCATTTACCTGATCACTTCCTTGACCTATGGCGATTGCATCATATCCAATAAATGTGCCACTTGGATCAGTTAAAAATAATTCTCCTCCTGTAGTGTCTACTCCTGCAATAATTAATGCAACTCCAAACGGTCTCACTCCAGCATATTGTGTTAATTGTTGTGACATATCTGCAATATTCTTGGCCACAATCTCTACATCTACTGGTTCATCATAAATTAATTTATTACTTTGAGCAAAAAATCTTGCATGATCAACTTGTGCTCTTGCATCAGGGATATAACCTGCTGCAGCTACTCCTATGTGATCATCAATTTGGAAGATCTTTTGAGTAACGTCAGAAATTTGTAGTTTCCTGGTTTTTTCTTCAACTGCCAAAAGAACTCCATCTTTACATTTTATTCCTAAAGCAAGAGTACCTCTCCTTACTGTCTCAATTGCATACTCAACCTGATATAACCTTCCATCAGGAGAAAATACTGTTATAGCTCTATCATAACCTGCTGCTGCTGGTAACAATTCGATATTACTACTTCCCAGTGTTTAATTTAAATTTACCTTATTAACGCAGTTTCTTACAATTGGTAACTGATGAAATTACGTTTTATGGACATCCCAATGTTCTTGCTACTCATCCTAGAACAATAGAAATAACCAAAGACAATTATCTTACAAAAGAAGGAGATTGTATTGTAGGAATCAATGCTAACAAGGCGTGTAATGATATAAACCCAAAATTACGAAGCTTGATAACACAGGATAATATTCCAATTCAATTTGAGATTATTGTTGGAACTTTATCCTTTGAAATCAAAGGATTCGGAAATAGCCAACTAACACTAAGCAACTCACATGATATTGTAATTAGAACTAGTAATTATATATCTACTAGAACAGTTTCCATCAATTGTAATAAAGCCGCAATTCATATACCCAGAGATATAATAATGTTATTACAGGATAGCAATATCAAAGGATCATTAATTATTTCTGCAAATGAGTAGAGATAAAATGGAATAAACTAAGATTATCTAATTTTATCACCAGTTATCATTTCATACGAAAGAATGTATCTTTGTGAAATCTTTTGTATTAAACTCGAAGGTAATTTGGGAGGTAATGGTTTCGTTTGAGAAGTTTTCTGTTCATTAACTTTTTTCTTAAATCCGATATTTGTAAGCCAGTCTCTTAAAATTTGTTTATCATAACTTTCTTGCATCGATCCTATTTGATAATTAGCCTTGCTCCAGATTCTAAATTCATCTGGACCAAGAGAATCGCCTAAGACTATTTCTCCTTTCCTATTAAATCCAAATTCAAATTTTACATCTGCAATTAAGAATCCTGCTAGGTTTACAATTTTGCTCATTTCCAGATAAAGTT
>JBIOXM010000242.1:0-4046 GCA_044869655.1 Nitrososphaeraceae archaeon
TTGAAAATTTAATTACTATATTTAGGAACTTAGAAATAAAAGTTATAGATACTTTATTAAGTTATAATCGTTGTTCTATTTGTAACAATAAACTTGAATTTATAGAAGATATAAACTTGGTAAAAAATGAAATTTATCAAACAGTAATTAAAAATAATAATGAATTTTATAAATGTAAAAGATGTAATAAATTATACTGGCATGGAAGTCATATTAAAAATATTATTTTATTGATAGAAAAAATCAATAAAATGCTATAATTTTAGGTTATTTAAAAATATGTAATTTTATAATATGAAAAAAATTTTATTATTTTGGAAATTAACATAATTAATTATTCTAAACAGGAAAATCTTAATAATCCTCGTTTCTACTATCTTGCTAATGTATAAAAAATCTCTTGATTCAAGCATATTTTCTAATCCAATTAATTATGTTCCAAAGGCTATTTTTTTTACAAAAGGTAAAGGAGTACACAAAGATTATTTAACTAGTTTTGAGCTTGCATTAAGAGATGCAAAGATTTCTGATCTTAATTTAGTAACCGTGTCTAGTATCAAGCCCCCACAATGTAAAATAATTAGTATCCTTGAGGGAAGAAAATATCTTCTACCTGGTCAAATTACATTTGCAGTAATGGCTAGGTCATCAACGAATGAGCCAAATAGACTTATTGCCTCCTCGATAGGTTTAGCGTATCCAGCAGACAATGATCAATATGGATATCTTTCAGAGCATCACTCGACAGGAGAGACTGCTCTGAAGGCAGGGGACTATGCCGAAGATATGGCTATGGAAATGCTTGCGACAATAATGGGTTTACCAAACGATTCTTCGTTGGCATGGAATGAAAAAGAAGAACAATGGAAATTATCCGGAAAAATTTATAAAACACAGAATTTCACTCAATCCGCAGAAGGACACAAAGATGGAATGTGGACTACAGTTTTAAGTGCTGCAGTTTTTATCTTATAATACTATTTTTGATTACAGTTTTAGAAAATAAAACAGTATTTGGTCAAGGGAATAGAACAATTTCTACGGAAGATGGTCAATCGATAAGTTGGAAATCCTTTGATGTAAATTTAGTACCAGGCAAATATCCTCGTATAAAGATATAATATATTTAATTCTACTTTAGATATGAAATTTGTATTTCTCAATAATCCGTAGCAATTTATGAAGGTCACTCAGATACAATTAGAACAATTTGATTATTGGAATAACATTGATACGCCAATAATAAGATCCTAACTATAAAATTTAGTTATTATTTTTGATTGCATTACAACAATATTTTCATTAATTAGTATCTTTTGTATTTCCAAAATTTTTAATTATATTACTTATCCATTTGGTTGTTTTATTTAATAAATCTATTCTAGCAAATTCATTTGGTGAATGAGACTTACCATACTTATATGAAGACCCAATACAAACACAAGGTGCATTTAAGATATCTACAAAGTAATACATTGGACCTGTAGCTGCTGATGAAATACTTTTGATTGTAGAACCGAATATACCACTAGCAGATTCCTCAACAATTTTTATAAAAGGATGATCAACAGGAGTTGTTCGTGCTGGCCATACCTTCTGTAATAATTTTATTTCAAGTAAATTTGTGTTAAAGCCTTGCTCTACCATATGGTTACAAAGCCTTTTAAATTGCTTAAGTGGGTCCATATTAGGAACTAAACGGAAATCTACTTTTGCTATGGCTTGATTTGGAATAATAGTTTTAGATCCTTTTCCTAGGTATCCAGCTATTAGACTACTTATATTACATGTTGGCATTCCTTCATAGGACTTTTTAGCATCAATATCCTTAACATTATTTAAGAATTTTTTAATACCGTATTCTCTTTTCCATACTTCCTCATCAAAAGGCTCCTTATCTAATATTTCGAGTTCTTCGTCTGAAAAATCTCTTACTTCTTTATACCAATTTTTTATTAAAATTTTTCCATCCATATCACGAAGGGTGTTTAATGCATTTATAAGAATCCAAGCTGGATTTTCTATGAGTGTTGCTAGGCTAGAGTGAACATCACGTAATGGTCCTCCTTTAGCTACAAGTTCTACATATAAGATACCTTTGAGACCTAACATAATAAGTGGTCTTTCTTTTTCATCTATGTAACCAAATTCCCATATTACTCCATCACAATTTAGTTTTTCTTTATTTTGTACGAGGAATTTTTCCAAATGGGGACTTCCAATTTCCTCTTCCCCTTCTACAATAAATTTTATATTACAAGGAACATCACCAGAACTTTTCAAAAGATATTCCACTGCTTTTATCCTTGTTATTAACTCACCTTTATCATCTGATGAACCTCTTCCATAAATATAATTTCCATTGACTTTACCACTAAAAGCGTCATTATTTTCCCATAATTCAATAGGATCTTCTGGTTGAACATCATAATGGTTATAAAACAAAAGGGTTTTACCTTGAGGATTTCCTTTTGATCGGACTTCTCCATATATTAATGGAGGTAAAAAAGTATCTATATCAAGTTCAGAATTTATATTAAAACTAGAAGATTTAGGGCTAGCTTTTGTTTGTTGAGGAAAAAGTAATTCAGTTTTTATGCCAGCCTTTTCCATAATTTTTTTTACTAAATGAGAACATTCAAGAACCCCATTGTTCTTAGCAGAAACACTTGGTTGGCGTATTAAGAGTTGAAGATCTGATACTAGATCGTTCATATGTGAATCGATTATAAAGTCAATTTTATTCAAACTGACAGTTGTTATGAATGTTAATAATATATAGTTAAATTTGGAAATATCAGTAAAAATAAAAAAGAAAGAAAGAATAGTAATTTATTATATCTGCAAATACCACTCTACATGATCGGTTCATTTTTTTTAGTTTTTTCCCATATATGAGATATTACCTCGAATATAGTTTCATGAACTGAACCATTAAATTTTTTGTCCCATAATGAGGCAACATATTCGCTTGGTGATACTCTATTTTTTATTCTGCTTTCCAATATATTTAAAAACTCGGGTTTAACATTTAGATCAGCTAATCCTTTTCTTGCATAATCAAGTTGAACTTTGATTGTATCTACCACAGGAAAATGAGATGTAGCATTAAATCCTGATTGTACTGATGATTGTCTTTCTTCTCTCAATATTGCAAGACTTCTTAGGAGTTTTTCACCATAAGATTCTTCAAGAATAGCTTTGTATATATAGCCAACAAAAAATTCAATCATCGCCATCAATGCTTTTGGTGTGGGTTGTACTGATACTATCCTTGTTTCAACACGATAAAATTCCGAATTCAAACGTATTCTTACATCATCATGTCTTTCTTTTTCAAGGTCAAAGTAATCTCTTGCAATTATCGGTTTTCTTGATTTAATATAATCTATATAATTTTCTATATTATTAGGATATGTTGGAATTGCAGGAAAACCTGAATTTTGTTGTTCAGATTGGTCATATAGGTATATTCGTGGTTCATGAAAGGAAAATACTTTGCCAGCAAAAAGTTTGCTGTTAGCACCAAGGATTATTGATGATGCAATAAGATTCAAAATATGATTAAACATTAATACTGCATAAGTAGGATTTCGTCCCTGTAAATGGAAGTGAAAACCCTGGATACCTGCTGCTATATGTGCAGCTTTAAACCTTTTGCCCTCCAATTCTATATCAGAGAATTTACTTTGCCATTCAAATAATTTCTTATACCTATCAATATCTGTGATGATATTATCTTGTAGGATATTTGGGGATGGATTGGCACCAAGGAAGACAGGAATAACTATTTTTTCTTTATAAATTTTTTTAATGGCTTTTTCTAAATGTTCAATGATAAATTCTTCATATATTGTTTGTAAATCTAACAAATTTGTAATCGGTATTGGAGAAGTTTTAAATTCAAATTGACCCGATCCATATTCATAATCAATCATACAACCAGAATTTTGAAAAAATTTAGAATTTTGTAATTCTTTGATTAGGGGCGAAGCATTGACCGAGCTTCCTTTATCATCTAACAAACATGCCTCAACTTCTGTGCC
>JBIOXM010000243.1:0-3276 GCA_044869655.1 Nitrososphaeraceae archaeon
TTTTATCAAAATGGGTTGGAGAATCTGAAAAAGGAGTCAGAGAAATATTCAGACGTGCAAGACAAGCCTCTCCATGTATAATATTTTTTGATGAGATTGATTCTATAGCTCCAATAAGGGGATTAGAAGGTGATAGTATGGTTGCAGAAAGAGTTGTATCACAATTACTTACAGAGATGGATGGAATTCAATCTCTTTCTGGTGTAGTAGTTTTGGCTGCTACAAATAGGGCTGATATAGTTGATCCTGCACTATTACGACCTGGTAGATTTGACAAAATTTTATATATCCCACTTCCAGACAAGAAAACCCGTAAGAGTATTTTAGAAATGAGTTCTAAAAATAAACCTCTTTCAAACGATGTGGATTTTGAAAAGATCGCTGAACTAAGTGAAGGTTTTAGTGGTGCAGAAACTAATTCAGTTGTAAATGTAGCAGTTTCTTTTGTCTTACAAAAATATCTATTAAAATATTCTTCTCCAGAAGAGGCAGCACAACATGCATCAGAAGCATCTGTATCAATTGAAAATTTTATTGATGCGGTGAAGAAGATAAAGAAACAACGAGAAACACAACCAGGTCAAAAAGTGACAGTTCCTTACTATAGGTAAAGCAATTAACTTAGCTTGTCTAAATTAAGGAACATGAAGATATATTTCATGTAATAAACCTATTTTATTTTATTATAGAAAAAATATTCATAGTACTAAACATAAATAATTCATAATTAATATTGTGGGGTAATGTTTTTAAGTTGTGTTTTTTACAGATAAATACTAAAAAGAATGGGAGAAAATTTCCAAATTCAGTTAATCGAAAAAAGACTAAAAACTACAACAAATACATACACATTAAATAAATTTGTTAAACCATCCCAGATCATTGATCTGGTGTCACGATATGGAAGCCCAATGTATTTAATAGATGAAAATACTTTGCACTTTAAAGCTAATGAATTATTGAACGCTTATGTAAAATACAAAGGACCAAAGAGAATTGCATATTCAGTAAAAGCTAATTTCATTCCTTCTATATTACGTTCTTTTATGAAAGATGGAATTACATTTGATCTCACTTCAATCGGTGAATTATATTTTTTAAAAAGATGTAATATTCAATCAGAGCATGTTATCTATACTAGTATAACAGAAGAAGAAGAAGAATATGTTCAAGTCTTACGAAATGGTATAACTAAAGTAGTAGTTAGCTCATTCAATGGAATGACTAATCTTGTAAAGGCTGCAGAAAAAACTAATGTTAAGCCACAAACGCTGATAAGAATAAATCCAGAGGTTGGTGTAAAAGCTGAAATTCGAGCTTCATATAAAAATGGAAAATTTGGAGTACCATTTAATGGAGAAACAATTGATAGTGCATTCAAAATTGTTAAACATATTGTAAATAATGAATTTCTTAATTTTGATGGCTTCCACTTTCATTTAGGGTCACAAATAACTAATTTCTCTTGTTATTCTAATACATTCTCAAAATTAAACGCTTTTATTTCTAAAATAAAAAAGGATATTCCCTCGTTTAAGATCAACACTATTGATATTGGAGGTGGAACTCCCGTATTCTATAATCATCCAGTTCCTACTCCTAGACAGATGGCTGAAAATTACATCGCTAAACTTAATCAACTAGCAGATGATCACGGTAGATTTGAGTTGATTATCGAAAGTGGACGATTTTTGGTTGCAGAATCAGCTATACTCTTATCAAGAATTGTCAATATGAAAGAATATAATGGACATAAAATTGTTATTGTTGATGCTGGATATCATATTTTATTAGATTCAGCTTTGATGAAACAAGCGTATCCTCAGGAAGTGGTAGATAGTAATAATAATACTACTAGTTACAGAAGAAATTCTAGCTTATCTCCAAAGAATATTCATGTAGCTGGACGATTATGTGACACTTATGATGTATTTCCTTTATCAGAAGTATCTAACCTTGATCATGCTAAAATAGGTAATTATATATCATTTTATAATGTAGGAGCGTATTCTATTGTATTTAATATGCCGTTTCATTGCCAGACTAAGCCTCCTATAGTTATGAAAACTAGTTCTGGAGATTTTAAATTAGTTAGGAAAGGAACAACATATGAACATCTTTTTGAAGAGGAAGGAGGCTGCATTTCCTAAATTTATCTCATAATTTATATTTGATTCTATATCCTCTTTTTTTACTTGATCCAAAACAATACTGATAGTAACAGTAACTCAAATAAAGAAATTAATGATTCATCACAGTATATTAGAGTACATTTGCTTATCTCTGGACGGGTTCAAGGAGTATATTTTAGGAAACATACTCAAGATATTTCACTACAAAATAATGTTTATGGATGGGTTAAAAATTTAGTGAATGGTGATGTTGAATGTATACTCGAAGGTGTAAAATCTAATGTTGATAGAGTTATAATATGGTGTCATCAAGGTCCACCTAATAGCCGTGTAGATAATGTTGAAATAAAAAATGAAAAATTTACCGGGGATTTTACTGATTTTAAAATAATGTAAACTAGGCAATTAACAATTATTATTATATTTTATTAAAATTAAATATTACAATTAATCAATTTATATTTTGATATGCCCGGATAATTTCTTCCTTTAATTTTTCAAGATCTTCCTTGTTGGAAATTTTGTATATTACAGGTATTTCTTTTCTATTTTTTTTAGTTGCTATTATTAATTCTTCTCTAGTAGGTTGTACGTCTAAGAAATTCCGAAATGATAATGTTTTAGAATAGACTATTCGATGAGGCCTTATATCTTCAACAACATTATCGCCAATAGATCTTACAAAATTTCTCAATTCTATTAGAATTTCCCTTTGATCCGGATGTAAATTTACAAGATGAGTGTCAAATGAAATTTTAGGTGAATCATTATAAATACCGAATTTTGTCATAATCTAATAAAACACTTTCTTTTATTTGAAATGTTCTATCTATATCTAATAATAATAATAATAATATGAATATGATGCATTTCAAAAATTAATTAAAATTTATGAAAATTTATGTAGTAGCTGGGAAGTAATTGATAAATATTTTATCTTAATTATTTCAGCTAAATATCACTGATATTTTAATAAATATAATTATTACAATTTTAATATTATTAAACTATATATTTAAATTATATAAATAATAAAACTCAAACTTCAATAGAATAATACTGTAAGAAATTTGTTAAAATAGGAGTTTGATACATTATTAATACAATATGACGAAATTCTTGGTTGGAAAAGTATCAGATCTTT
>JBIOXM010000244.1:0-3034 GCA_044869655.1 Nitrososphaeraceae archaeon
AAATATAGCTGATCTTCGATGGAAACGCCACAATCAAAGGGAATTCTAGGAGAATCATTCATATTATTAGAAAAAACGTTATGACAATGTAGTTCCATATTTAATAATTGAGTCGTATCTATAAACCCAATTTAATGGGTAATTTCTCTTATATATGATTATCTACAAATCTATGTCAAATATTATCTTACAAATTTTTTCAAGACTACGAAAATTTTGTTTTTTATCTCTCTAATAAATTCCAATATACAAAGTTAATTTAATCTCTTGCGCTTGTATTGTTTTATGTTATATAATTAAAAATACAAAATTTATTAATTTCATTCTCGCCATTTTTTACTAGTTAGTCTCCCTCTATTTTCAAAATACTTGTAGCAGTAGGGGGTAGGAACCCTCTTTTCATGAGGTCTAAGTTTCTAGCACATTAGGTAACTGCTTTCACTCAAATAATCTTTCTTGATATAGCCATTTCACCTTCATAATATGAATTTGTTAATTACGCGACTTGTTGCATATAAACAAATTGATACCATCTTTCGAAAATTCACATTTCGGAGTCTATAAAATGGCTGGAAAGAATAGAGAATAGTTAAAAATGAAAATCCAAATATCAAAATATCTACGAAGATTAGATTAATAGGAGTTGTCATTTTTGGTGAAATACTCCAACAAGCAGAAAGAGAACATATTAAATTAATAGTTATAGGTAGGAGAGAAAAATCAGAGATCAAAAAAATACTATTTGGTAGTCAGCGTCAGGTGTAGTAATATACGCAAATTGTCTTGTATTAGGAACAAAATAGTAATAAAGTTTGTTTTTAATTTAGATTTTTATTAAGTCTATAATAAAATAATAGTTAAGAATTACTCTTAAGATATTTTTCTAATTCTGTTACCGAATACATAGGTAAAGAACACGTAAAATCCTTACAGATGTAGACACATTCCATAAATTTATCACTATCTAGACTATCAATTTTTTTGTCTTTCAAAAGAGAAAAAGTATTTGATGATAGTAAGTGTTGGAATTCAGAAGATGGATATTCTAAAGTTATAGTTATACTATTTGGAATATATTGTTTCATAATCCACTTTTTCATTTCCCTTTTGTTGTAATCAGTTTTTTTATTTTGTATTATAATTATCTCTAATGGTTTTTTAAAATACAAGTAAATAGAAATCAATAATTGACCAAATCCAAAAGGATTACCTAATGCTGCCTTATAACTAGATTTAATAATTGATTCCGCCTTGTCTAAGTAATCCTGATTTTGAGTAATAAAATGAATACGTAATAATGCATAAACTGCCATCGAATTACCACTAGGTACCGCTAAATCGTAGAAATTTTTTGTTCGTAAAATTAATTGTTCTTGATCGTCAGCAGTAAAAAAGAAACTTTTTTCATTTTCATCCCAGAAATGTGTTATCATTGAATCAACATACTGAATGGCTCGTTTAAAATATAATGGATTAGAACTTACCTCAAAAACATCTAAAAGAGCATTGATATAATAAGAATAATCATCTAAATATCCATTAATTTTTGCAATTCCATCTTTATAGGTATGTTTTAGTCTAGCATCATCATAGGATAAGTTATTTTCAATAAAATTTATTGTTTTTTTCGCAAAATCCAAATAATCTACATTATTGGTAACTTTGTATGCAGATATAAAAGCAGAAATCATCAATGAATTCCAAGAGGTTAAAATCTTTTCATCTTTACCTGGAGGAATCCGTTTTTCTCTTACCTTAAATAAAATTTCTAACGACTGCTTAAGAATATCTTCAACTTTCTCTATTGAGATATTGTATTGCTTTGATAAAGTTTCTTTTGATTTAGTAATATTTAAAATATTAGTTCCTTCAAAATTACCACCTTGCGTTATTCCATAATAATCGGAAAACACTTCAAATTTCTCTTTATCTGTTAAATATTCTTTGATTTCATTTTTTGTCCACGTATAAAACTTTCCTTCGATTCCTTCGGAATCTGCGTCTTCAGAGGAATAGAATGCGTATTCATTTTTTTCATTAACAAAAGTCATTTTCTGTAATAAGTATAGAAGTGTTGTCTGGATCAGCGTTAAATACTGATTCTTTCCTGTGGCTTGATAAAGTTCAGAAAACAACTGAATTAACAAAGCGTTATCATAGAGCATTTTTTCAAAATGAGGAATTAACCATTTTTGATCCGTTGCATATCTTGAAAAACCGCCTCCTATATGATCATGAATACCACCCCAAGCCATCTTTTTAGCTGTAAATTCTACGAAATTTAAAAATTGAGTATTTTTGGAAAAATCAAAATACCTCAATAAATATAAAAGATTGGTTGTATTCGGGAATTTTGGAGCTTGTCCAAATCCGCCATGTAAGGAATCCGCTATTTGCAAAAGGTTTACTGCTGATTCATCTAAAATTGTTCTTTCTATATTAGTATTCGAATTTTTGGCAAGAGAAGAGGATGATTCTATAAGCGATTTCATAAGCTCCTGTGTTGCTTTATCAATATCCTCCTTCTTATCATGATAAGCTTGAAATAATGTTTCTAAAATGGTCGAAAATCCGGGGAGTCCATACCTAGATTGTTTTGGGAAATATGTTCCTACGTAAAAAGGTTTCTGATCAGGAGTCAGAAATACGGATAAAGGCCAACCACCATTTCCCGTAGCTAGTTGACACGCCTTCTGATATATATCATCCAGATCGGGTCTCTCTTCTCGATCTACCTTGATGCTAATAAATTTTTCATTCAGAATTTGTGCAATCTTTTCGTCTTCAAAAGATTCATGTGCCATAACATGACACCAATGACATGCACTGTACCCAATACTAAGAAAGATTGGTTTATTTTCTTTTTTAGCTTTGCTTAATGCGTCCTCACCCCATGGGAACCATTCAACAGGATTATAGGCGTGTTGTAAAAGGTAAGGACTAGATTCCTGAATTAATTTATTAGGTTTATTAGCTTTATTTATCATTACTTGTCAATATCATATTTCGATCTTTTAATTGTATTTATTGTATT
>JBIOXM010000245.1:0-2188 GCA_044869655.1 Nitrososphaeraceae archaeon
CTTGAAGTCTTTGTATCACTATCTATATCTGGACCGGATATTGTATGTCCATTAAGATCTATGACAATATTTCCTGCATTTACTATAAGACCATCAGTTTCTGCACAATTCAAGTTAGAAGTTAATATAACATTTTGTGTAATAACTTGACCGCATGATGGACTTATGGCTAATGGTTGTGCTGTTGCAGGAGTTTGTGCCTGTTGTAGTTGTAATGGTTGGGTTTGAGCGGCCACTGATATGGGTTGCATTGTTATTGCTGCAATGGCAGAGAATGAGATAATCGCTGTCAACATATAGGTAAATAGTGTTCTATTCATAAGAAGATGGATTGATATGGATGTATTTATGTCAATCTATCGTTTCTATTACAAGTTTACAAGATTTTATTGTAACTATCATCTGCTTTTTTTAAAAATACATTAGGTTTTTGTTTACCTTTTTTTAAGAAATTTTATTTTTCAATTGAAATATGGAAAATTTTATATAATGTTGTCATAGCACAATTAATTTTAAATTCTATTTCAATTTCTTATCTTGCTGCTAAAGGATTGAATTTACCCAAATTTTTTTATTAATCTTCTTTCACATTCAGAATCTTCAGGTGGATACAATTCTTTTCCTATTACACAAGTATGAAATCTATCTTCAATATATATTGTACCCAATTCTTTATTTCTGTCAAACGTAAATGTTCTGTCTATTCTATATATCCTCCTGTTTATCAAATTCCTTTTGAACATCCACTATTGCAAATTTAATTTGGCCTTTAAGCATTGCCATAATCTTTAGTTTTTAGCATTCTTTTTATCTTCCATTGGAACTATAATTTTTACCTGAACGAATTTGTTGATGTTATCATCTTAGTATTACTAATTTTTTAATATCTTGTTTTATATTTTGCTAAAGGTACAGACATAACAAAACTAGGTTACCAAAGTTATTAACACAATTGAAAATATCTTTAATATATTATTTTATTGTTATTTTAGACTAAATACTATTAGTTAACTATTTATTATAAAAAGTAGATATTAGAATATCAGATCTACAACAAAAAAAATTTTGGTTCTATTCATTTTTTCTTATTGAAAATGGGTGTTAAAGTAGCTTTAATATTCCATTATGAATACTTAATCAGATACAAAAAAATAATTATTATACAGTAATATAATTAGATAAAATAAAGATTATCTCTTAAATATCTACGATTTCAAAATATACAATGAAATTTACAGAATAATATAATATTCTAATTATATATTCATCATAAATTCAATACGAAAGGAAAAGAGTAGACAATCAACAATCAAGTTATTAAAATTTCATCAGTTTTGAACTCATAGTAATTTTTCAAATAAAAAAAGATGATATTTAATAATTTGTAATTTACTACCTAAAATAACTTCTTATACCTTACTTTATAATCTTTATACCTCTAAAGTATCATTTGTTGACCTGTATACGTTCTAATTTATTGATGTAATACAAAAATATTTTTGCAGAATGAAAATTTTATCCTTAATTTCAATGATATTATTTTTATTATATAAGAAAACTTTTCGGATAAGTTGTTATTTATGAAGAATTGAATGTATACGTTTAATGCAATATTATGATTTTAGAACGACACAATTAACAATTCTGCAACATTAATAAAATTTGTGGAGTATTCGACGAATGTTTCAAACAAACTTCTTTGACTTTTAACTACGAGAGTGTACTTTACATAATAATATGTTATGTTATTGCTTATAGAATTTATATGAATTTATCAATTCTTTCCTTTAATGTATGCCTTTACGATAGATTGTCTTGAACTTAAGGATTGAAAAAAATTTACATAAACAAATTTATACAAATTTATTTTACTACTATCAAAATTAAGGAGATATAATTTGGTTAAATCATATTTATTTATAATTTTCATATTTTTTACATTAGTAAGTTCCCAACAGTTTAGTGCTTTTGGACACAACTTTGAATCTGATGACTCTGTATATCTTTTAACTTTAATAGAGAAAACACAAACAGAATTAGAATTAGCAAAAAAAAATTATTCCTCCAATGTTACTTTATCTATGGACCATTCTGATGATGCTGCTAGACTGGTTTATGAAACATTTTATGCAGATGAGGATGTTGCTAATGATGGCGAATTTGCTAAAAGATATAATCAGGAATTATC
>JBIOXM010000246.1:0-2711 GCA_044869655.1 Nitrososphaeraceae archaeon
ATAGTTTTTTGCTCTTCTTTTTCTAATTTTTTTGTTAATGCAATAAATATGGGAATATTTCCTATTGGATCAATTACTACGAATAATGCAATGACAGCAGTTACTATATCACTTTGAAAGGTATTAGATATTCTTAATAAATCTTGAAAGGTTTGGAAGAAATATATTGTAAAATCGTTAAGCATTTTTTATCATAAATCTACTACTCTAAAATAAAAAGGTAAGGCATAGGAAAGTTGTTTCCTTTTTTTTACTAAAATAAAATTGAGTATAGGCATCTCTTTTATATAAAAATTACAATTTACCATATAATATTTATATAATTGCATATCTATTTTTTATATTTTTTAATTTGATAGTAATAAATATTGAAATATGAAGAAATTATTAAAAATTAGGACTATAAAATTTGTGTCAAAATCAGTTCACACCTCCCGAGCCCGTTAACCAATTGGGCACATATACTAGTAAGTAGAAGATATTGATGGAGGTCCTCTAACAAAGAAATGCATACTAAGCTTAAAGATATCCTACCAAAAGTTAGGAAACTAAGAAATAAAACAAATTCAGATCTGTTACTTGAATTCTAGGAATATTAGAGATATGTTAGGACTTCTGAAATACACCAAAGTGATATTCTAAAAGTTCTTGTTAAGTAATCAGAATTTATTAATGATAATCTAATCAATGCAAAAAAGAATGAACGAGTTATCGCGTTTCTTTACAAAAATGAGAAACAGGGAAAACCCTGAAGAAAAATGAATTACTACTTGGAATGACTACCTATTGAGGATAAACCTATAGCGGTTCTAAAACTGGAATCTAATATAAATAGAGAATTATCACGTATTTAGCTTTTATTATTAGAGATTTATTAACCTCGAAGAATTCAGAAAAATAAAATTTGAGAATTTACCTTTAATGATTTAGTTCAATATTGTTTGATGATAATAAGGAAGATGAGCTAAAAGTAGTCAGAGGTGTAAACCCATTATGAGATTCCAGCAATGAATAAAAATCTCTCAAAACATAATGCGGGATTGGGCCTAGACTAATTCACCATTGGGATGAAAGAGAGAATGTATGTCCTAGATCTGGATATGTCATTAATGTATGGTCAGGATGATTTACATAAAGAATGTATATGGAAAAGTAAATCTAAATTGGTTTGCATGAAAACATTTTGAGTTATATGAATTATATGTAACCCAGATTTGAAAAATTAAATAAATAGTGATAAAAAAATCAAATATGTAAATAAATATTTACTGAATACTTATTACAAAATATAATCAAAAAAGGTGAAAAAAATTTAAGTAGTGAATTAAATTATTTATCATTCAATATTTAATAGTTTATATAAAACCTAATAAAAATGCAAAAAGCTGAATATAGATCAATTCTTGGTTTTTCAACTTTTAACAAAAAAAAGTTATATATATTTCCTATTGTTTTTTTTTTGCATCAACTATTATTTTTCTAGGACTTCAAATATTGAATGCAGAATATCCTAGCCAGTTTGTTTTATTCGGCACTGTCGAAGCTGCAAAAGCAAAGGCAGATCCGGACGGTCCAACTCTTAAGGATTCTAATTTGGTTGCCGAAGTAGTCTACAAGGGATTAAAAGAGCCTACCGCAATGGATTTTTTAGGACAAGATGATATTTTAGTTTTGGAAAAGAGTGAAGGGACGGTACAAAGAATTGTAAACGGAAAAATTCTTCCCCAACCATTAATCTCTCTTAATATAGACTCGAAAGATGAAAGAGGAATGCTAGGTATAGCAATACCCAAAGGTAATTCTTCGACTAGTTTTGGAGGTAACTTTGGCTCTAAATTATTGAATTCAAATCAAAATGTTTATTTATTTATTACTGAGGCTCCAATAGGTGAATTTCCCATGGGTAACCGTGTCTATAAGTATGAACTTGTGAACGATAACACTAGACTTGCCAATCCCACATTACTTATAGATCTCCCATCTATGCCAGATGATTCGCATGTTGGTGGAGTACTCAAGATCGGTCCTGATAACAATCTGTACTTTATCGTTGGAGATCAAAGACCCACTGCCTTTACTAGATTGGATTCTCCTGAATCACAGACTAAAGCTCAAAATTATTTGAAGGGGAAAGAACCTGATGGACGAGCTGGCCTGTTGACAATTACTCAAGATGGTGAAACAGTTGGAGGAGGAATTTTTGGAAATAAACACCCTCTTGATAAATATTATGCATATGGGATAAAGAATAGTTTTGGACTTGATTTTGATCCTGAGACTGGAAACGTATGGGATACAGAAAATGGCCCATCATTTGGTGATGAAATTAATCTTGTTGAACCTGGATCTAATGGAGGTTGGGCTAATATTCAAGGGATGTGGACATTAAATGATAATTGGGAACAAGGAGAAGTTGTAACTACACCTGTTAATTCTAAGGATTATGGATTGGTAGAACTTGGTGCAATAGGAACATATAATGAGCCTGAATTTACATGGGATGTTGCTCCTACTGCTCTTAAATTCCTTAATTCGGATAAATTAGGAAAACAATATGAAAATGATATGTTTGTAGGAGATATAAAGTATGGCAACCTTTACCATTTTGACTTGGATGAACAAAGACAAGGATTACTACTCGATGGACCACTCGCTGATAAAATTGCTGAAGATGAAGAAATTGAACAACTTATATTTGGCAGCGGATTTGG
>JBIOXM010000247.1:0-6032 GCA_044869655.1 Nitrososphaeraceae archaeon
ATGCCAACCTGGTGGGCAGTTTTATGGAATACATGTTTCCAACAATGGTAAAGTTATGATTTTTGCTGGAGGTATTCCACTCAAAAAGGATGGTCAGGTTATTGGTGCAATTGGTGTAAGTGGGGGCCCTGGTGAACAGGATCAATCTGTGGCTGAAGCAGGTGCAGCAAAATTTTAAGCATATTATTATGTTATATGCATGTTCTGGTAATGAATTCTCATTCTAAATTTCTTTAAATGGTTTTACAATTAGAAATGTATATTTGACAATTGCTAAGGTCATTTAAATCAATGGTATATCTTTGTCATGCTCATGAAAACTATTAGTTATATTTCTCTTTTATTATTAAAGGGAATTAGTTAGTTATGTCAAAAGAAGAAAAAGAAAAAATAGCAAAATCGATAATTTTAAAAGAAATACATGAAATAGATTTTAATGCTTTCAAAGTTAAAGAAAAGGGATGTGCTGCCTGTCATGTCTTACTTACTTTAGTTAATAAAATGCAAATAAGTGAACAAGACGCTTCAGAACTATTATCAGAGATTCTTTCCAAAGATCCCAAATTAAATGATCTCTTTATTGAAATGGTAGAATCGATTCATATGAAACAAAGAATGATGGGTATTACATTTTCAATAAAAACTAGAGAAGCTAAAGACCGTTATATTGATTCAAATATTAAAAATTATATAGAAGAGCTATCAACTGATTTAGCAAACTATGGTACAGATATAATGTTGCATAAATTACTTTTATCATCAATTTCATTACAAATAGCACAAAATTTAGGAATAGACTATCATGCTGCTACCGAGGAACTTTATTATTATATCCGTAAAAATGAACAAAATACAAATCTATACATGATACAATTCATTGATAGTTTTTATGAAAAAATAATAAGAAAAAATAAATGAATTTATTAATGGTAGTTATAAAAGAGGATGTAAAATTTTTTAATTATCTTGATCAAGAAGATTTGTGTCTATCAGAAAGTCAATAGTGAACTGATAATTCTTTTCCTTTTTCTTTCTTTAATTAACATATTCCAATTCCATGGGAAGGGCCTTAACATGTAAATTAACCAAAATCTTCTTTTTCAGGTTGTTACCAATATCTCTTATGCCATTATATTTAACATGAATATAATAGTCACTAATTGAGACTCTTTTCAACGATTTTCCTTTTCATAAAATCATCATCAGGCACTGATTATATCTTATTATATACTCAGTATATTACTTGTATATGTTTATAGCATAAATTAAAGAATCTAATTATTTTAATCAATTCTACCAAGCAGATATGAATTCAGTTGATTAACTTCTAAAAATTAACATGATTATATTATTTGGTCCAATAACATTTAAAGTGAAGAGAAGATATTGTTAAATCTATGTCAAATAGTACTAGTAACATTCCCGCAGACACTGAAACATTATCATCTTCTAGCAAGGATGAGATAATTAGAGGATTAAATGAGGACTTGGCTAGAGAATATAAAGCAATTATTCAATATGTAGTTTTCAGTTCTACATTAAAGGGTGCAGAATATGGAGATATTGCTCAACAATTGAAGGAGCATGCATCGCAGGAACTAGCACATGCCTTAGAAGTGGCCAAACAAATCGACTATCTGGGAGGAGATCCTACAGTGAAAAGTAAAGAGGCTGAGTATTCCCAGGATTCAAAGACAATGCTTGAAATTGATCTAAGAGCTGAACAAGAAACAATTAAAAACTACAGAGAAAGGATACGTCAGGCTGAACGCGCTGGTGAGTTTGCCCTCTCTGAGACATTAAGAAGTATTATAGTTCAAGAACAGGATCATGAAATAGATCTAAAGGACGCCCTCGGATTGAGATAATAAGAAATAAGGTTCGAAACTTAACCACTATTTTATTTTTATATAAAAGCGAAAATTAGTTTTTCCAATTAGATATATTAATGGTATACCCACTATGAAATAATAAAATTTAACAAAAAATTATTATTCATAAGGAATATGGTATAAAATAACAATAACTATTATATTTTTATTTTAATTTATTATAACTTTATCCTTCTATGTCCTATTTGGGTTTTCTACAATTTAATTATTCTTTATTTATATCTAATAAAACCCTTCCTTCTCTTGTTTTGTCAATAAGAGCCTTAAAGGCTTGTTCAATATTTTCAAGGTTAAATCGTCTCCAAACTTTAATTTTTAAGGGATCATCGCTTGTATTAGAATAAGACACAAATTCTATTAATTCTCTGAAATCTTCTCTATTTCCTCCATTAGATCCAATTAACTTGATCTGTTTTGAATATAATTCTTGTAAGTTTAACTCAACATTACTTCCAGTCATTGTACCAAAAGAAATCCATCTACCATTAATTCCAATGGAAGTAAAACTGTCTTTCCATGTGTCTTTACCTAGAGAATTTATTACAATATCTGCCATCTTTCCATTAGTTATCTCTTTAACTTTGTCTATAACACGATTATAATCTGTAATTAGATAATCTGCACCATATTCTTCTTTAATCCACTTTTTTGTAGAAACTGCAATAACTCTAGATGCCATTCTCTTAGCTAATTGTACTGCCATCATACCTGTATTGCCAGATGCACCGAAAATGAGCAATGAGTTATTAATCTTCAATTGTGCTTCCTTTAAAGCATGAAATGCTGTTAATCCTGATACTGGCAAGCTTACAGACATATTCCAACCGATATTATCAGGAATTTTAAATACATTTCGTTCTGGAATGGAAACATATTCTGAAAAACCTCCATTATTAACAACACTTATTATTCCACCAGTTCTGCATAGCATTTCATTACCATTTATACACATGTCGCAGGTATTATCAAAAACTCTATTGTAAATCGTAACTCTATCTCCTTTTTTAACGGTTCTAACATGAGATCCTATCTTTTCAACTATTCCTGCAAATTCCGCCCCTGGAATATGAGGAAGAGGCTTCACTGGTAGTTCAGATGTTGGTGGAGCTTGTTGTTTTAGTTGGATCTTTTTTTCCTTTTGTTGTTGTATTTTTCTATAACCAGAAATCACATAATAATCAATAGGATTTACTCCTGCTGATGTAACTTTAATTAAAACATCATAATCTAAAACTTCTGGATTTTGAACATCATCTTTGATTTTGAGGTTTTCAAATCCTTGCTTTTCAAAAATGGCTGCTCTCATAATTCGTACTATTAATTATACAATTTAAGTATTATAAAAGAAAAACATCTATTATCCTTCTTTTATCATTAAAAAATAAATAATAATATTATAATAAATTAGATTTATAAAAATTTGTATATCCTCTCAAGTTTTTTATTTGAATGTAAAGATTCATTTGTTAGGACAAGAAAGAAGAATATAAAAGAATGTTGCTATTTGCTATAATTTGGATTAGAATGAACAATAAGAATAGCAAGTCTAAAAATGCTAAATCATCATCATCCTTCTTTATCTGAATCTTCCTCTCATCTCTTTTTAACTATAATATTAAGAAAGTCTAAAATCTGTTCTTTTTACTAACATCATAAAAATATATTATCCTTCCTTGTAAACTTATTTTAATGCAATTATAATTTTGAATTGTTATTTTTATGGTATTAAAATTGACTTTAACCAATATAGGTGGGAAAGCCAGCAAACAAAGCAAAATATCTTTATGAAAGTTATGGACTAATATCTAAGGATAAAAAAAATTTAAAAAATTGTGTGAGGATTAAGGGCAATACATATGCTTTGTATTTGGTAATTTCATACAATCTTCTTGAATATTAGTATTTATACTGTCTAGCAATGTATTATTTGGATTAGAAATGTATTCATCACTTAATATGATAGCGGTATTGTTCCCTAAGATCTTGTCAAGTTCACTTAACGTTTCTGTATTGTTAACAAAAGATTCATTTATTGTTTTTTGAGCTATAGCGTATCTATCAGTATCATTGTTTTCTATATACAAAAAAACAGTTGCTGTTAGGGACAGTACTGATATCGTTATTAATATTGCTGATATTCTTTTCAATGTGTCTTCATCTAGTATGACTCTGAACGATTTAAATCTTTTGGCTATGTACAACTCATCGTAATAATGACTATCTAACTCATCTATTAATCTTGTACGATAGGCATCTCAAGGTCAATTGTATTATGTATTCTGAATATATTTTAGATATTTGTTTATCTGTATCAAAAAATCTATAACGTACTTTTAAATTTTCAATAAATTAGTCTAATTATTATCTGAAAAAAAATCCAGTAGCAAAGTTTGCCATTATGAATATTATTACAAACTGAAGAACAGCCTGAGTTGCAACAACTTTGACATATCTCCGCATAAGTCTCTGAATTTTGGTCATATCAGGTTCCTTATTCCTTAACTCATAGTAGACTCTAATGTTAGTTGGAAGAAGAATCCCAAGTCCTTGAATGAGCATTACCGTTACAATAATTAGAACCGTTGTAATCCAGTATACTATTGGAGTTTCGAAAGTAATCAAACCCAATTTTGAAGCGAGAAAGTAACCTGCTGTGGTGGTAACTGATGCTACAGTTGGCATAAAAAAAACCATTTTTGGCATAAGCCATGAAATGATTTCTTTACGTGTTGATAGACTTACCTTTCGAAGTATCGGACCAAGCAAGAATGCCATAAAGATATCTGTTCCTGTCCATAATATAGAAGTAAATACGTGAACGTAGTTTAGAAGAAGAAGATTAGTACTTGCTATGGCTATAATTAAAGCGCCAATTGGAATAATAATCCAGATGTTGGAGCGTAATGATATTGTTGGCGGTTTTTGGATTGGAGACTCCAATTGAATATGCTACCATGCATAACTTATCCATATAACCTTTTATTTATATTGAATCAATATAATAATTATTATATTTCTGAATAATTATATTTTCAGTAATTTTTGCTTTATTATTTACCGATCCTAATTACAGTAACATATTCGCATATTCGCAACACATTCTCTTATAAGAAAAAGAAGACATTTCTACAATATCTTCGCATATGTCCTATGATGTTCAATTCTTACAAGTAGTTTTTATGCTTTAATATATTAATATCTTTGAAATTTGTTAAATGATTAACAAACTTAGGTAGTGGCACTCAAATAGATTGTATCAACAGAGTTTGACACAATTTTGTAATTTCAATATATAAAAGGGAGGATGAAAAAGATATTAACTAGATTTGTGCCAGACCTCCATCAACAAAAAGTTCTATACCAGTTATATAACTGCTGTCATCTGATGCAAGAAATGAGACAACTTTTGCTATTTCATCAGGCGTGCCCATCCTTCCCATAGGTACAGTATTCACAATGTTCTTCTTGAATTGTTCACTCTGTTCTTCATTCTGCATTAGATTGCTGAATATCGGTGTGTCGATTGGGCCTGGACTGATAGCATTAACACGAATCTTTCTGTGTCTCAAATCAACAGTCCAAGTCCGAGCAAACGAACGTACTGCAGCCTTGGTTGCACTGTAAACACTAGTCTTTTCAACTCCTTTGGAAGAACCTATGGAAGCGTTCAAAATGATTGAACCACCTTCCTGAAAAATTGGAAGTAGCTTCTGTACAGTAAACAGAAGTCCTTTTACATTAATACCGAATATTTTGTCAAAGTGTTCTTCGGAAATTTCTTCCAATGGAGCAAATTGTGCAATGCCAGCGTTTGCAAATAGAATATCTAGACGGCCTTTCTGATCCTTTACTGTAGTGTATATTCTATCAATATCTGCAAGATTCGATACATCACTCTGAATACTCATGACATTTTTACCTATCTCAGATACTGCTAAATCCAGTTCTTTTTGACGGCGACCTGTGATGAAAACATAAGCTCCTTCAGTTACTAATCTCTTTGCAGCTGCTAAACCAATACCACTGTTTCCTCCAGTAATGACTGCAATTTTTCCCTCAAGTTTATTTCCCATTATTAAAACTCACTTATAGTTATTAGATAACCTAAGGTAACTATATAAATGAATAGGCTTCAATAAT
>JBIOXM010000248.1:0-2210 GCA_044869655.1 Nitrososphaeraceae archaeon
ACAGATTATAAAATGCCTCAAATGTCAGGCTTGGATTTTATAAATAAAATAAGAGAAAAGGATACTTATTGCAAAATAAAAACCATAATGGTTAGTGCTTATATAAAAGACAATATTCCATATGATAAATCATATACTATGAAAATTGATAGAATATTAGAAAAACCTGTATATCTTGATAGACTTAAAACAGAAATACAGCAATTGCTAACTATCGATATAAAGAAAAAATTATCGTAGTAAAACAATTAATTTTTTCTTTATTATTTTGATTTCTAATGTCAAAATCCATTTACTGAAAGCTCAAATATTAGAATTATCTCCCCAATCTTAATAAACAATACTGTCTATTGAACTAAAGTTAGGGAAAGTGTCCATGGCAAAAAAAAGAGTGTTGATAATAGATGATGACGAGGATATCAATAATCTTTTTAGAATATATTTAGAGAATCGCGGATATCAAATAGACGCTTATACCAACCCAGTAAATGCTTTATATTATTTCAAAAAAGGATTTTATGACTTGATTTTACTTGACTTAAAAATGCCACAGCTAGATGGGATTACCATGTATCAACAATTAAAAAAAATAGATAATAATGCAAGTATCTGTTTAATTACGGCGAATATTGCAAATTTGGAGCAATTAAAGAAAAAGATTCCTAATATTGAAAAATATGTAATATACAAACCCATTCTATTAAAAAACTTAAAGGAAAAAATTGATTCATTACTTTTGGAAAAAAGTATGCCTTGTTGATGATTTCTTTCTAGTAAATGTAAAATAAAAAATTATTGTTTTACTTGACTAAATACATGTATATCACTATCACTCCCATCTGCGATGTATACATTACTATTAGAATCTATTGCAATACCAATTGGGCCTTGAAGAATGTCAGCACTTGAACCTTGATTGCCAAATTGAGTAATATATCCACCATCTCTATTGAATACTTGTACGCGATTGTTACCTTGATCTACTACGAAAATATTATCAGATGAATCAATTGCTAATTCCAGAGGCGTATTAAATTCTCCATTACCATTACCTGATTTACCAAATTTCATTATAAAATTACCATTTTTATCAAATTTTTGTACTCGATCGTTAAAAGAATCAACTACAAAGATATTTCCAAGAGAATCTATTGATGCATCAGTTGGATTCAAAAATTTTCCATCACCAGATCCATAAGTGCCAAATTTCATTATAAAATTACCATTTTTATCAAATTTTTGTACATTATTGTTTTCTCCAAAATCTGTTGCATAAATATTATTTTCCTTATCTATACCTAGCCCACCTGGGGTGATGAATTCTCCATCTCCTAGGCCAAAGGAGCCAAATGAATCTATAAACTTTCCATCACTGCTGAATTTTTTAATTGCATATGTAGGATTCCCAAAATCAGCTATATAGATATTATTATCAGAATCAGAAACTAGACCAGAAGGATTTGTGAAAAATTGAGGTCCGCTACCTAATACACCAAAACCAAGGATAAAAGAACCGTTATTTGTAAATTTTTGAATCATATTTGAACGACCTGAAAAGTCAGCGACATAGACATTATTTTCAGAATCTGCAGTAATCCCACTAGCTTGGTTAAATTGGCCATTAGCAAAACCTTTTGATCCCCATTTCATTTTGTGTTCATATTCTATTGCTGCTGCAAATGAAGATTGATATGTCATATTACTAACATTTAAAATCAACAATGAAAGTAAAACGGCCATACCACTAAAAAAAATAGCATTTTTAAAATTCATACTTTGTTAACAAAATAAATTATATATTAACTCTTCTTATAATTGATAAAATTACTAAAATAAAAAATAAAAAATTTGTTTAAGATCAGTTAGGATCTTTTATAGTGGTCTCTCTCTTCTAAAGGAATACCATATAGTGGTTCGGTACCAAAGTGATTGTCTATTTTATCAGGTCCAATATTTATTATACCAAGACTATTATTCACTACTTTAATGCTTATAGGAACTTGGGTAACGGGTCCTTGAGGCATACTAATAGTTCCCGTCCCATTATATACAGTATAGTTATTTTGGTTCGAAGTATCGGCTAAAACAAAATTAGTCAAAGTGTGAGTATGTTTTGATGTTCCATCAGTTTTGATCATTTCAAAAGACGCATCAAAAACAGTGGAATTATTGTTTGTAGCTTGTTGAGTTTGATTTGATAAATTGGTCTT
>JBIOXM010000249.1:0-5391 GCA_044869655.1 Nitrososphaeraceae archaeon
TCAAATGATAGTATTTCTCATCATTTGATTGAAGATGTGGCTATAACTCTCTCTCAGACTCTAAATGATGCATTATCAAATAGAACACAAATTAGAAGATATGGATATGCCATAATTCCAATGGATGAAGTAATGGCAATTTCAGCAATTGATCTAATCAAAAGACAAGCCCATAAAGTAAATTTAGGATTAAAAAGGAAGGAAATTGAAGGTATTGCAAGAGAAGATTTGGAACATTTTATAGAAAGCTTATTACAAAATCTTAATGCATGTACTCATATTAATATACAATATGGTGAAAATGACCATCATAAAATAGAGGCAGCAATAAAGTCATTTGCAATAGCATTTCGAATGGCATCAGGTATAGATTATCAAAGAAATGGTATTCCAAGTACAAAAGGAGTAATGTGAGATTGAATGATATTGCAATTTTTGATTTTGGTGCAGGTAATCTTTATAGTTTAAAATGCTCTTTGGAAAGAAATGGAGCAACAAAAGTTTCTGTAATTAAATCTTTAAAAGACATCCATAAACATGATGGATTGATTCTTCCCGGAGTAGGGAACTTTGACCCTGCTATTCGATCAATACAACCATATAGAAGGGATTTTAATAATTTGCTTGAAAAAAATTTTCCTATACTTGGTATTTGTCTAGGAATGGAAATGTTATTTAATAATAGCGAAGAGGGAGAATTAGAAGGTTTGAAAATTTTAAATGGAAGAGTAATTATGCTTCCAATAAAAAAGGTAAAAATCCCGCATATGGGATGGAATAATTTAGAAATAACAGAAAAAACATGTAAAATCTTACATGGTTTAAAAGATGGATGTTGGGTCTATTTTGTTCATTCATACCATGTTATATCAAAAGATAAAAAAATAATAGTTGCGAACTCTCAATATGGAGGCACTATACCAGTAGTAGTGGAGAAAAATAATCTTTTTGGAACACAATTTCATCCTGAAAAATCAGGTATAAATGGAGCGAAAATAATAAAGAATTTCTTGACAATATGTGGTGGTAAATATTGAATATAATACCTGCAATTGATATTCTAGAAGGAAAGGTGGTGAGATTAGTTAAAGGAGATCTTCAAAATAAAATTGTTTATAGTGATAATCCTATAGAAATCGCAAGAAAAATGGAAACCCAAGGTGCAAGTATAATTCATGTAGTAGATCTTGATGCTACTTTGACCACTGGATGGAATAATAATCAAAATAATACAGAAATTATTTTAAAAATAATAAATTCAATAAAAATTCCTGTACAGGTAGCTGGAGGAATAAGATCTGTTGATGCTATTAATAGAATGTTTGAAAAAAAAGCAGGAAAAATTGTTATAGGAACATTGGCATACAAACAACCTCAAGTGTTACAACAATTAAAGGATAAAGTAGAGAAAATAATAATTTCAATAGATCAACATAAAGGTATTGTCATGATTGATGGATGGAGACAACCATCTGGATTTAAGGTAGTTGAAGCTATAAAATTATTTATGGCTAAGGGAGTTAAAGAATTTTTACTCACTTCAGTAGATAGAGATGGAACTTTGGAAGGTCCAGATTTAGATACACTTTCCTACGCTTCAAACATAAATGGAACAAAAATAATTGCTAGCGGTGGAATTTCAAGTATTGAAGATATAATAAGAGTGAAAAATATTGATTGTTCTGCAGTTATACTGGGTAAATCTCTCTATGATGGGAAAATTGATCTAAAAAAAGCACTAACAGTAGTTTAAAAATGACTTTAGCAAAAAGAATTATCCCTTGTCTTGATGTAGACAATGGTAGAGTAGTTAAAGGTATTAATTTTAAAGAAGTGAAAGATGCAGGAGACCCAGTTGAATTTGCAAAAATATACAGTCAACAAGGAGCAGATGAACTTGTTTTTCTAGATATAACTGCTTCAGAACAGAAACGAGACATTCTTAAAAATGTAGTTCGAAATGTTGCTAGAGTTATAGACATTCCTTTTACTGTAGGGGGAGGTATCAAAAAATTAGAAGATGCCAGAGATATTTTACTAAGTGGCGCTGATAAAGTTTCAATAAATACATCTGCTATAAAAAATCCAGAATTAATTACAGAATTAATGTCTATTTTTGGAAAACAATGTATAGTAGTAGCAATAGATGTTAAAAAAAATTATTATGAGATTGATTCTAAGGAAACTTTAAAAGGTAATCATGAGCATAAATTGAAACAAAATCAACGTTATTGGTTTGAAGTTATGATATACGGAGGAAAAGAAAGAACAGGCATAGATGCAATAAAATGGGCTAAAAAGGTTGAAAAACTAGGAGCAGGAGAAGTTCTTTTAACAAGTATTGATGCAGACGGAACTGAAGAAGGATACGATTTAGAATTGAACAAAATTATTTGTAGAAAATTAAGTATACCAGTAATAGCCTCTGGAGGATGTGGCAAACCAATACATATGTTAGAGGTTTTCCAAAAAACAAAGGTAGATGCAGCTTTAGCAGCATCTATATTTCATTACAAGAAGTCTACTATTAAAAGTGTAAAACAATTTTTAAAAAGAAATAATATATACGTAAGAATATGATACTAAATCACTTTTATTATATAGGACTCTCTATTTATAGAATATCAGACCTAATATTAAAGGAAGACTAATTAGAAATAAAAATTAACTTGTATTTATTATTTGTTTAAACCTTTTAAATTTCCTTCTTGTTCTAACTTATCGGCATGAGCCGCAATATATCTCCAAATTATATCTGCTTTGTCCGATTGAAAATCCCAAGGTGCAAGAAGTACTAGATCATTTTCTCTTATCCACATTCGTCTTTTTATCTTACCTCGGATGCGACAAGTACGCACTTTTCCATCATTACATTTGACAATAACATTATCGCCTCCTACTAGCTTTATAACTCTTCCAAACATTTCTCCTTCATGAGGCATAACAAGCTCTTTTAATGCAGCCTCATTCAAAACTTTTCTTTTCCCTAATTCTAATCCTTCCTTAATATATATAAAATAATGTAATTTAAAAATGTATTGTCTAACGATAAGAGTGAGATTTGAAAAAATCTAAAAGAATTGAACAATCATACTGCAATTACATTAGTTTTTATAGTAAAATTAGTTCTGTAATAAAACTCACAAGGAATTAGCCAAAGGAATCTACTAGTGATAGATATTAAGTATATATTCAATTCAATTATTATAAAAAAATTATTATTTCTAACCTATTACAATAAAATCATTGAAATTATTGAACGGGTTAACATACTACTAGTTCCTATTGAAGAGCACTTATAGTACATTAAAAACTATAACATATTCGTTAGTGATATAATAATAACTTTTAAGAATTTATTGATTGAAACGTAATATCTACAAAGAGATTAATTTGTTTTATATTTTTTCCTGTATTGTTCATTCTTCTCAAAAACTAAATGATATTCATGAGGCTTCATATTGATATACATGAGAAGAAATATCAGATGATATAGTTCGTAATAATATACATCTAATTTAACGATCAGAGAAAATTAATACAAGAAATTACCTCTATGTGTATAATATTGTATTCTAGTTTATATATAGTATATTAATTATTTCAATTATTAAAAACTACTATTAGCCAAAAGTAAATGTATTTTTTTATATATTTTATAGAATTAAATTAGAATGTTTCACAAATAAAATAAAGAAAACTTTCCATAGAACTTTCATGAATGTTAAAGCTAAATTGGAACAAAGCGCATAATTAAAGTAAGTTCTTATAAAGAGAACTAAATAGGAATCTATTGGATAAAAATAAAACAATTCACATAATTAGAATATTTATTAAAAAATTTCATAGATTTTATAAAATTAGGATCAAATATTACTATTGTTAAACCATGTAAGTTTATTTCCATGAAAATTAATATATATAATCTTATGTTTTTAGTTAGCACTTCGATCAAGAACATTATATTTTGATTTTCGTAAACCTTTCTTCATTTCTTAATATATTATATTATTTATAAATTACATCATTATATTAAAATTCATTAATTGTTTTTGACAAAATAAAAAGATTGGATTTAATTTATAATATTCAAATTCATTCAAATTCATTATACTATTCCAAAGACAAAATATAGTATAACCATAATTATTCCAATGACTAGAACAATAGATCCTATGACATATAATAGCCTTGCTGGAAGCGAGGGAACAAACCTATTCAAAACTAACAAAATTATTCCAATTATAATTAACGCGATTCCTGTTTCTAATGATACCATTTCTATCCTATTATAATTACCAATGTTTATATCTCTTATAGTATTGATATTTATAATGATTTATACAGCAAGTATTATATAAAAAACTGTATACTGTCTTCAGTACCCAATACTAATATGAGTTACATAAATCATATATTATTAATAGATAATATTTTATAGATTGATCAAATCTGAATCTATAGAATTCATGGTAAATAGAGAGAGTTAGAACATAAAAATTCATCGATAGGATATTATTATTTAGCTAATAGTTTTATTTTACCTCTATGAATCAGATAGAACTAAAAAAATTGTTTAAGAGTTCAGTTAAAAATGGTCATATCAATAATAACCATCTTCTCCCTTTTTTAAATTCTCAAACTCATGAGATTAAGATCAAGGAAGAAGGATATTTTCGTAATTTTGATTTAGTAATTGCATTAATTAATAAAGAAAATAAACCAAAAAATATTAATTATAAATATTTTGATATAGAATATGATATTCAAAATAATATTCTTATGAGATCACAGCAATTTACTGAATTCTCTAAACTCGAAAAATGTAGAATTGAAAATATAACATTTATACCAGTAGAGATAAAATCCGATAATGACGTACTCGATGAGCGACTTCCTAATCAAATATTAAATGCCATTCTTACATTTGGTAGATCATATTTAGTAATAGACAAGAAATATGTTTTAAATAGGAATTTGCAAATATTAAAACTTCTTCCTACAACAATAATAGGATATAGTGGAAAAGAGGACTACTTTGAAATATTATCTATATTTAATAGATGTATAATGAATGGTATATTTAATTTCCCAAAGAGAAGTTTTATGAAATTGCTAATAAACAATAATATAACTAATAAAATATCTGAAATGGTAAAAATATATAATAGCCTTATAACTTTAGAACAAATTAATCAGAAACTTGTATTTAATTATCTTTTCAGATCAGAAGAAAATTTGGATTTAGATTTTTTGTTAAAAGAAGAAAGAGATTTTTTGAAACAATTTTATAATTTTTCTACGTTTCCTTCAGAAAAAACTAACAAAAAACAAATTAAAAACTTAATCAAAAATAGTAGAAATTATTTAATTACTGATTTTTTGTAATAT
>JBIOXM010000250.1:0-2575 GCA_044869655.1 Nitrososphaeraceae archaeon
GGAGGAGAAGGATCAGATATTATGATAGGCGGTTTGGGATCGGATACTTTTATTTGTGATGAATTTGATAAAATCATGGATTTTAGTTCGGTTGAAGGTGATAAAAAGATCGGATCATGTTTATTCATAGATTATAACAAATCTAACACAACACAAGTTTCAAGAAATACAACATTATTACAATAATACATTTTCCTATGATCGCTCAATCATTCAATTATATTATATTATATTTCTATAATTTCATATATAATACTGATTTACAGTAAATAGCAGAATAAAAAAATAAGTGTTTGTAAACATAGAGTTTGTAACTATCTACCTGTAATACTTCCTTGACTAAATATTACCAAGGAGTTTATCAAAAGTTTAGCAACAGCTTGGCGTTTTCAATTCTTCTTTTTATTCAAGATTCCTTAAGACGTACTTAAAATAGATGATTAATTTATGAAAAAATTTAAAATTTTGTTTTCTATATATATATGATGGAAAAGTGTTATAGAAATAATAATGATTTTTCACAAACCATTATATGATTTACTGTGGTTGAAGTTGTTGTGTTTTTTTTCTTCCGGCTCGATGGCCTAAATACACTATTACAAATCCACCAATCACTATCATTAAGCCAATTGACCCAACAACTATTACAGATACCGTCATTGTAGATATAATCCAAAGAAAGCCAAATAAAACAATTAAAATTCCAAAGAAATATCCTGTTATTCTTCTTGCCCATCCCATAATAGTAAATGTCTAATCTTTTGATTTTAGGGTTTTAGTTAAATTTAGAAATTAATTTTAATAGTATTTTCTCTCTAGTATTTTTTCTCTATAATTTTTGTAGGGATTTTATAAACTGAGGAAGGGGCATCTAAGTTTAGAAGAAATTATTGAAATAATTATATAAATTTTATCCATTAGTTCTCTCGTTTTTTATTTAGTAGTGAAAAACAGTATCTCCAATAGTCTTTTTCCAGTCAGATCTAATTCCTGGTTTTCCTTTCATTTTTTCAATATAATTAAAAGCAGAAAGTCCAGCTGCAGCTCCATCACCACAAGCTGCCACGATTTGCTTATACAAAATATTTGTCGCATCGCCAGCGGCAAAGATTGCTGGATGTACTGTCTTTCCACCCTCTGTTACTTCTATTTCACCTTTTGCATTAACCTTTACAAGATGTTTTACGAAATCCAAGTTGATTTTTGATCCCATTTCAATGAATAAACCATCAATGTTAAGTGTCTTTTCTAAACCTTGGTTATCTTTAATAACAATTTTTTGAAGAGTGGTATTACCATGAATCTCTTTAATTATACTATTAGGAATCAATTCGACATTCTCCTTTTTTTCTATAGAAGATATTATCTCTTTGTCGCCTCCTAAAGCACCTCCCCTATAAATTAAATAAACCTTTGAGGCCATCCTCGAAAGAAGAATTCCAGATTCAAGAAGGTAGCCTCCTACTCCTACAGTAGCTGTAACTCTATCTTGATAAAATGGTGCGTCACATTTAGTACAATAATGAACTCCTTTATTTGCAAATACGTTTTCATTTGGAATTCCTAGATTATTTGGGACTTTACCCGGTGCTAAAACTATAGATTTACACGTATATTCTGATCTATTACTTTTAATTGTTAACCCATTTTCAGATTCATCTATCCGTTCTATTGTATCATATACCATTTCTCCTTTAAACGTAAGGTACTGGTTTTCTAAAGTTCTTGCAAGTAAGGGGCCACTAGACATAATAGTTCCAGGATAGTTTTCAAGACGTGGAATTAGATTTAATTGACCACCAAGGTCTTTTGATATAACTAGACATGAGGTCCTTTGGCGAGCAATATAAATACCTGCCGATAATCCTGCTGGTCCGGCACCAACTACAATAATTTCATAATCGTTGGTCAATTATCCCACCGAAATTAATGATGTAAGGTTATTGACACCTTCTATTTTGTAAAGATGCTCATCTATAGAATTCTTTATTTGTTGTATATCAGGCGATTCTAAAATTACTAAAATATCATAAATCCCATATACAGATTTTACCTCCTTAACACATGATATTTTTTTTGTTGTTTCAATAATGCTTTGTTGTTGTTTATAATCAATATTTAATAAAATATATGCTTCATTCACTAAATTTCATCCTTCTATTCTAATATGATATTAATTTTATAAAAATTTTCGCATTTTATATAATACAAGCGAATATTAGTGTAAGAATGTTATATATAAACATTATATTTATTAAAGAACATCGATAATATCAAAAATTGCTTGAAAAATATTATTCAAATTTAGTCACTATATGATATTAGATGACTTTAGGTTATAATGATTATTAAAGGTAAATATTTAACCATATTTAAAAAACAATGTTATTATCTATAGGATACAATATTTCCAATATTGAGAACTATATTGTATAACTTATTGTTAGATATCATATTGTAATGATAATTAAATACATGAAATGATAGAGGAACATACTATTTAATTATTCTAAAATATTAATTTTTTCTTTTCTGTTATTTTTTACTTAGTACACTAATTCATATTCATAAATTG
>JBIOXM010000251.1:0-6621 GCA_044869655.1 Nitrososphaeraceae archaeon
GGAATCGAAAACGTAAAAATTAATGTAAGCAATCATTTTATGGCTGAGGCTATAAATAAGCAAGTAAATGAAAGCAAACCTCCTTCTAAGGAAGAGAACTCAGATTCTAGAGAACATGACAAAGAAAATAATAAAGAATAACGTTATGTATGTATTATTTGACTGCGTGGATGCTATCTGAATATAGTGATTAGTATAAAAATTATAAAAAAAGTAGGTATATACATTCTTTTTCAAGAGGCCTAAATTATTATTTACTACATCTAAAACAATAATAATATTTATTGAACTTTGAGGTCAAATAACCCTATAGACTTAGGTTTTTATTTGTTTTCTGTTTTTGGAGTTTATGCGTATATTGAGATAGTATTAATATGATTCCTTGACTATTATTTTTCTTCTTTTTGTTCTTCTAAATCTTCTCTATAAGAACTATCAGTTGATCTATCTTTAAGTTTTGCAATTTTCTTCTCATTATTAGAAATTCCCAATAGATGACTGCGCAGAAGCTGTATCCCTAATGCTGGATCTACTCCTTTAGGACAAACATTGCTGCACGAGCCGGCAAAATGACATCTCCATATTCCATGACTGGTATCAATTACCTTTAATCTATTAGACTTGTCCGAATCTCGAGAATCTGCAAAATATCTGTATGCTTGTGATAATGCTTGAGGTCCTGGAAATTTGAGATCTGTGGCAACAGTGGGGCATGCAGAGTAACATAAACCACATTTTATACAGTATGAAAATTGAAGGAATTTATCAAGCTCTTGCGGACTCTGCTCATATTCAGAAAGTTCATTGACATCTGGTATATCAGCTTTTTTATTTTGTATAAATGGCATGACACTACGATGATGAGCAAAAAATTGGGAAAAATCAGTAACTAGATCTCGAATGTATGGAAAATTAGGAAGAGGTTCGCAAGTGATTGTGTTTGTGTCTAGATCTGAAATTTTAGTATAACATGCTAGTCTGGGAACACCATTGATCTTCATGCCACAAGAGCCACAAGAAGCCATTCTACAGGAATAACGAATTCCAATGCTACTATCCTGATAACTTTTGGCGTCTATTAAGGCATCTAATACAGTTGTCCATCTTTTTACTGGAACTTGAAATTCATCAAAATGAGGAACATCATTGGGATTCTGTACTGCATTAATCCTAAAAATTCGTAGTTTTTTAGAGTTTTGATTGATACTGTTGTTGTTGTTATTATTATTATTATTAGTTGATTTATCGGATCTTTCTAATTTTAATGACTTTTCGTTCGTTATCTCTTCTTTTTTATCTTTTTTAAATATTTTCATCTTATCTGCTCATCCACATATTAACCCAAAGAAAATCCATTAGCAATGATTATCGTTCGAGTTCCATATGCGATTATTCCAATCATTGCAACGATCACTAATATATTTACTGCTCTCTCCCAAATCTGAGTTTGCCTAATTTCTAATAAAATAACTCTAAGACCATTAAAGCCATGTATGGCAATTAGTATCAAAATAGATTCTAGCAATAAGGCATAAAAAATATTTTTATAATTCAATATCACATTTTCGAATTCTAGAGACATATTAAATGGCATAATTAACCTCATCATAATATGAATAGCAACTACAAATAATGCACCTACACCAGTAATGTAGTGTATTTTCATTATGTGGCTTTCTCTTAAAAAAGGAATTTCTGAAAACCATTTAGTCAGATTCTTGTTATTATTTCTATTATTTTTAATACTATCAGATGTCATTGTTTCTTCATTCTCCACTAAAAAGTACATTTGCCCCATATAACATCGCCACAGCAGCTAAAATAAATGCAATCCATAACCCTGATCGTTGCTTATTGTTAATAGATGTCGGATCGTATGGGTAATCAGGTCTTCCAGGTTTACCCAATCCTTGGCCAGATTGAGTAAAAATTAATCGTATCCCATTTACTGTATGTAAAGTACTGGCTCCTATTACAAGAATTAGAAATAAATGACCTCCTATAGTCTGAGTCAACTCCAACATTGCTGCCCAAGCATTAGGACCACTCACCAATGAGCTAGTCTCATAAACATGACCAATAAAATATACAAGTAGAAAGATTCCCGTTAACCTTTGAAACCAATAAGAGACTCTTTCCCATCCATATGCTAGTGGGTTGAGCCATCCTCTTAATCCTTCTCTATTAGTTCTATCATTTTTATTGTAATTATCATCAATCCGTTTTGCAGAACTAGCAGTAGTCATATCAATATTTCCTCTCTACAGGAGCATATCGTGTAAAAGTAACTGGGTACCATTCTAATTTTGGTTCATTTTCAGAATTGTAGTAGGCTAAAGTGTGTTTTAGATAATTTATATCATCTCTATTTGGATAATCAAGTCTAGCATGTGCTCCTCTCGATTCTTTTCTATTTATTGCCCCCAATAATACTACTTCGGCTGTTCTTAGCATCCCATCAATCTCCATTACATTAGTAAAATTAGTATTATATTCTTTTGATTTATCATCAACATGTTTCCAGGTTGATGCTTTTAGCTCTCTTATTTTTTTTAAACCAGCAATTAGATTTTCTTCTGTTCGAAAAACATATGCTTTGTCATCCATCGTGTCAGTTAATTTTTTTCTTACCTCGTATGGATTGACTTCGCCTCTTCCTCTAAAAATGCCATCATAAATCCTTTTTTCTTCAGAAATGACTTGATCATTTGATATATCGATTGTATTCCCTTTTCTCTCTAATGCAAATTGGGCTGCTTGTTCTCCTGTAATTCTACCCCAAACAATACATTCTGAAGTTGAATTTGCCCCTAATCTATTTGCTCCATGAGTGCTATTACATGCCGCTTCACCTGCAGCCCATAAACCTCCTATTTCCGTTTTTCCATCGATATCAGTATGAATACCACCCATCATATAATGACACACAGGTCGAATTTCAATAGGCTCGTTTATTACATCAATTCCTGAAAATTTTATTCCAATTTCTCTAATTCCAGCTAATTTTTCTTTAATTTTTTCATCTCCTAGATGAGTTAAATCTAGTTTTAAACAATCTGAACCGGACTCATGTTTGAACCCTTTTCCTTCTTGAATTTCCCTAATCATCGACCTTGACACTACATCTCGTGGAGCAAGCTCTAGTTTTTCAGGAGCATACTTTTTCATAAAACGTTCATTCTGGTTATTGATCAAGTAACCTCCTTCTCCTCGAGCTCCTTCAGTTATTAAAATTCCAGAAGGTAAGATACCAGTGGGATGGAATTGAACAAATTCCATATCTTTCATTGCGCACCCAGCACGGTATGCCATATCAATACCGTCTGGGGTTGAGGAATAAGCATAGGTAGAAAAGCTGTAAATTCTTCCTGCACCTCCTGTACATATAATTCCAGCTGGTGACTTTATTTTGACAAAGTTTCCATTTTTCATTTCAATTGCTGTTACTCCGCGAAATAAATTGTTCTCTTTAAGTATACTAGTACAATACCATTCATTGTAGAAATTAATATTGTCATATTTTTGACATGTATCATATAGAGTTTGCATTTCATAAAACCCTACTTTATCCTGAGCATAGGTAGCGCGAGGAAAGGAATAGCCACCAAATTTTCTTTGTCCTATACGTCCATCATCTCTTCTGGACCAAGGCATACCCCAATGATCTAATTGATAAACCTCATGAGGGATTGTTTTAACCAATCTTTCAGCTACGTCTTGATCAGCTAAAAAATCACTTCCTTTAATTGTATCATATATGTGCGATTCGATATTATCTCCCTCATCTTCAAATAATACTGCCGCAGTTCCGCCCTCAGCAGATACAGAATGAGATCGCATTACTTGAACTTTGGAAAAAACACCGATGTTGATGTTATCTTTCCCATATGCCGCTGCAGCAATTGCAGCTCTCAAGCCAGCTAGGCCTGACCCGATAATAATAATGTCATGTTGAATTGAATCTGTCACTAATTTATCCCAAAAAACAGTATTAGTGTAATACAAATATACTTTATGATTTATTCATGAGAATGTTTCAGCAAGATTATGATATTTGGTAATATACTTTTAGATTTGGTTATTGTTTTTTCTTTTTTAGAGAGATACGCTGAAGAAATTGAGAGTTGTAAATCAATTTAAAAAACTTCATTATTCTAAAAGTTCTGAAGATTTACATTTATTAATATTAAATAATGTATAATTATTTCATTATGGTTATAGAGTATTCTAAAAGGGTATTCTTTGCTCCAAATACATCAGACCAAGAAATAGTAGAAAAAGCAAAAAAAATTCTCATTTATAATGGTATAAATGATAAAGATATCCAAATTAATTACAATACAAATGAGCTAGAAGAGGGAGATCTCTATATTAGTTATGATCCTCCAGACCTTGTGATACGAAATGTGTATCAAAAGAAAAGTAGCGGAATCATTAAAATGAAAAGTATTGGTATGATAAAATTATAGGTATTGAGAAATTTTTTTATCTAAGGATTCTAACGTCTCAACTGTCTCTTTTCCACTCTTCATGTTTTTAATTATTACTTGATTCTTTGAAATTTCTTCTGGGGCAACAATTATAGTAAAGTACGCTCCCTTTGCCGAAGCATCATAAAGTTGTTTACGAAGTGATCGATTCGCTAAGTCATAATCTACTGTATAACCTTTCTTTCTCAAATTACTTAGTATTGAAAGAGCTGAATTTCTAACTGATTCATTGCTATTAGCAATGTATATAATTTTTTTGATATTTGTTGGAAGTTTATTATGATACTGTAAAGCCAAAATTATCCGTTCAATTCCTCCTGCAGCCCCGGCAGCACCAATCTCTGGGCGTCCAAATATATGGGTAAGTTTATCATATCTTCCCCCCCCTACTAAAGCACCAACACTGGACAATGTGTCAAATACCTCGAAAACAATTCCAGAATAATAATCTAATCCTCTCACGATACCTAGATTTACTCTTATATTTTGAATACCTCTCAATTCTAATGAGGAAAATAACTCTTGTAAATACCTGATACTTTTGATTTCCTTTAACTTTTCATGAGAAATCAGATCCTTGATTCCTCCTTTGAAAGACGAAATTTCCAATAGGTCTTTTAGAATTTCTTCGTCAAGAATGGCCTTGTATTCTATACAAACTTTACTAATGCCTTTTTTTGGGACTTTATCGATAGCCCTAAAAAGATTTCCTATAGAGCTTTCATCCTCTAGTCCATATCTTATTTTTATGTATTCTTCAAGAATTCTTCTATCACTTATCTCAATTATGGTTTCTAGGTTAAGTGTACTGAAAAAATGAGAAACAAAGTCAATGATTTCTGCTTCTGCATCAGTGGTAAAGTTATCATAAATTTCAAGATCCCATTGGTGAAAATATCTATATCTACCAGCTTGAGGTTCGTCATATCTAAAAACTCCGCCGAAATTAGCTAATTTGAGGGGAATACGCATTTCTCTTTTTGATACAGCGAATCTTGTCATCCCTATTGTAAGGTCATAGCGTAAAGCGATATCCCTAGAACCTTTGTCCTTGAAACTATAGACCTCATTTATTATTGATTCACCACTTTTTGCTTCGAGTGTTGACAATAGTTCGATAGGAGAGGGTTCAATAATTTGGAAATTATAGCAGACTGTAATCTCATAAAATTTTTCTCTAATATAATGGATGTAAAAAGCATCCTCTTGAGGTAGATCTCTCATTCCTCTTGGTAAATCCAATTTCACAATAAAAATTCAAAAATCTTCGAATTTAGATTTTCCGTTTTTCATTATTTTTATAATCTAGTTTAAATCACTTTACTCAAATATGGAAGAAAAATTCAAATATCTAGACCATATGACAGATTTAATAGTAGAAGCATATGGTTATACTTTTCAAGAATTACTAGAAAATTCGGCTTTTGGATTAATAAATGCTATGTTTGACATGTCCAATATAGAATTAAACCAGACAATCAAGATAATCGCATGCGGACATGATGTTAAAAGCCTGTTGTATGATTGGATCGAAAAAATTATTTTATCAATTTATATCGATAATCTGATTATCAGAAAATTTGATTTTTTTTCTTTCTCAAAAATAACAATGACTAATAATAATGTTGAAATCAACAATAAAAATATTGATACAACAAAGCTACGAGAAATGGAAATTGTACTAAGTGATCAGGCGTTATACGAGGATGCTGAGAAATCTAATTCAAATGAAGAAAATTCGATTTATAAAATCGAATGTATTGGAAATGGAGATATAATTGATTTACATAAACATGAATACAAAGTCGAAGTAAAATCTATAACATATCACGAAATGGAAATAAAAAAAAATCAAACAGGTTATTATACTGCACGATTCTTGGTAGATCTATGAGATCCTCATTTTATTATTTCCAATAATTTTATATAATTTTATAAAGTTAAGGTATGATGAACTGTAAATGCACACACATCCAGACAATAATGAAGATAATTTGATAATCGAACTTTCTGAAGAAAACTTTGAAAAATCGACAAATGGTAATAAACCTATACTTGTTGACTTTTGGGCAACATGGTGTGGTCCATGCAAATTTATGTTACCTGTTTTCGACAAATTGGCAAAAAAATA
>JBIOXM010000252.1:0-2198 GCA_044869655.1 Nitrososphaeraceae archaeon
AAGGAGCCATATATTCATAATAATACTAATATATTAAATGACAAATATCCATACCAGTATTTTGTCTGTGGATATCCAAAACATCTAATAAAAGATTATACTTTCCTTGAAAAAATTAATTGTGATGGATTGCCTTATAATAAAAGCTAAAAGTATAAATAGAATCCTATGACATGGGAAGCAAAAATTAGACATTAGTTTTGAAACCATTACCCAAAGAATTACCAAAGAATAATAAAATGTTTTTAATAGGATTAACTGTTACAATAACAATCCTATTATATTCATAATCAGTAATATTTTTATGTAATAAAGTTCAGGGTAGCTTTTATGTCTATCCAAGAAGAGGAAAAGGAAATTATTGAGATAAAACAGGATAGGATAAAAAAAGAACAGGATAAGACAAATTTATCATCTCTTGAAGTTAATAGATATGATTATAATGTAATTTCGTATTCAAAAGATATTTCTCGAAAAAATAAAATGGTTTCAAGTAATTTTGAGAACTCGGTCAATAATCAACAAATAATCAAGACTATGAAAGAAATAAAGCATAACTTTATTGACGAACATAAGAATATCATAAATACCTACTATTCAATCTGTTCTAAACGTTTAGATGATTTAATTTATTATAACTTATATAAGTCTAAGACTAGTAAAGAATATGATAACATTTTTAATGAAATTAACCAATATCAAATGAATAATCAAAGTAATAACACCACAAGAATAATAAATGATATTATCGATCAAAATATGGATACATTTCTTAAATCAATAGAATTTGCACAAAAATTTTACTTTGACGTTGTCCAAAGTTATTATAATTATGTAATGAAAATTAACAAATCATCTGATAGATAATCTTTTTATCATTGATTAACTAATAAATTTACTGTAATTGTCTCCAAGCATTATATAGATGCTTTCCGGATTTAAAGTTCTTGATCATTTCACATTATATTGAGAGTTGATAAGATCAGCCAATTTCGTATATACTATAATTGTGATAGATAAATGAGATTTACATTGAGTATGGCTTTCATAGAAAGTCATTTTTTATTATCTGTGTTATACAGAATGCGAATAAAACTTTAAAGGTGTTAGTAGGATTTATTAGATAATTAAAAGAGCAAACCAGTTAAAAAAAATTATATTATATAATAACAGACTTTTTCATCTATTACTTTTTTATCATGTTGATAGTAATTTTATATTATATTGTTATATATTTTGTGACACTAAAAATAACAATGACTTTAACATTATTATTACTGTTATCATCGCTAATAACAGTAACAACTTTTATTCCTTTACTGCAGGAAGTGTATAGTCAAAACAATGATACTCAACCACAACAACAAACACCATCACAAACAACAGGATCAGAATCAGCATCTGCATCTTCTCCTATAGATTGTAAATCTATTGCTTCTCAAATTGGTCCAAATGCATTCCCCATTCAAAATCCAAATCCAGAAATTTGTGATATCTCTATAATGCGACATTCTCCACAAGTAACAGACCAAAATGGAACAGTATTGAATAAATTCTTAGTTGCAAATACTCTTATTGAGATAATGGGATATTCACCAGTGTCTGCTGAAACAAATGGTAGCATTGACAATACTAGTACAACAATGAATGCTTCATCACCTACATCAAATACAAACAAGGTAATGGCAATGGTGGAAATTGCACTATTACAGACTGAACTAAAACCTATATTGAATTTGATATCAAAAACGAATTGGACTATAGTAGCAATACATAACCATGCAATTTTAGAAAATCCAGATACAATATTTATCCATGCTGATGCAAAAGGTCCACTAAAAAGTATAATTATGCCAATCAAAGAAGTTCTAGCACTTCAACAACAATCAGCAACACAGGCTAAAGGTCAAGGACAAGAAGCAGAAAATCCATTAGCAGAGAGCAGAGATAGGAGAAAAACTAGGTGAGGTATTCACTGGTGGAGGTAATGAGAAAAAATAAACTATTGATAAAAATAGTTCTTATTCACTTGACTCTCTATTTTAATAGATAAATAATTCTTATTTTTTTTAATGGTAAATCCTCCTTTCATCATTATTATTGTAATGCTATTTTTACACATCAATACATACAAGAATAATTATACTCTATATTGTATTACTAATTTTCTTTGATAAAAAGTAAATTTTCAAAAAGTG
>JBIOXM010000253.1:0-2880 GCA_044869655.1 Nitrososphaeraceae archaeon
TACATTCGCTCTTTGAAATTATTAGATGTTTGACTCCTTATCATTTTTAAATTATTTTCTATATTTTCAGCTTCTTTAATCAATGGTTTTATTTCACAATATGCTTCAGGAACAATTTTGCTTACAACCTGAGCAACACTTGCTGCTGCTCTAAAATCGGGTACTCCTGATATGACATCAACTACAAATACAATGACATCAATATTCTTCCAAGTTGATTCATTTAAAAGAATTCCAGGAATTCCATTAACCGTTCCATTTTTTAAAGACAAAATTCCTATATCATTTAATTCCTTCATTTTATTTTGAGAATTCGAAATAACATAGAGCGCAGGATCTTTTTTTGTTCTATCTTTTTCAATTTCCCTACTTGCAACACTTATTACTGTTTTGCATTTATTATAAATAGACCAATTCAACATCGTATGAGCAATGTGTCTATAGGCTGATGATTCGAGAATTACTTCAGAAACAAAGAATGCTAATTTTTTCTCTTCATTTGCGTAGATTCTTGCTGGAAAATGTGGTTTAGCATTATAAATTACTGACATAGGAGGAAAAAGAGTAGAATCGAGAATACCTACTAATTCAGTTTTTAACGAATTGATAAAACATCCAATTGCAATAGTACTAGTAAGACCAAAACCATGGAAACCATCAAATACAACACCACCTTCAATATTAATTTCCTTTAATTTTCGAATTTCAATTAATGGTTCGGGATGCATGAATAATTTTGTAATTCATTATTTTAAACTGTTTGGTTTTAATGTTCTAAATGTATAGGTTGTTTCATCTTGATATAAACATTCGAGAGCTAAAAAATATCTAAGTAGATCTATTTTTATCTTATCTTAATGTTGAAACTTGTTTAGTTAAGAGAATAATAGAAACTCAAATACTAATATATTTTTACTATAAAGTAATACTTAGAAAATTTAATTTAAATAATTGTCCTCAATAGTAAGACAGTTATGATATGCTGATTTTTCATCAATAAAAGTGCTTCTTTATTAGAACCATATCCTTCATCATAAATATAAATTAAGTTATACCAGGGATGAAAAGAGGAAAATAGTTTGTTCAAAGCTTTATAAGTGATTTTTTGATTAACTTAATATATGATTGGAGAGATTTTCCATATCAAGAGTTGAGGGACTGCTGTTTGTCCTATATTGACTTCAGATGGGTGGATAGGAAAGAAAACATAAGCAAGTAGCAAAGCTAGTATACCAATAATAATTACTATCAAACCAATAAGAAAAATAAAGTTTTCTCTATCCGACCTATTAGCAAAGATTTTCATAATATATATAGTTGAACCAATTTAATTAACATTATCCTCAAAACTTTAGATTTACAATTATATAAAATATACAAATCTTTTGTAAATAATTTTTATTTTTATGTTATCGGTTTAATATTGCTCAAGACTAGGTTAGAGCTTAATACATAGGTATGATGGAATAACTTTAACATCCATTTTATTTTTAACAACAATCAGGAGATACTAGAAAACAAATATTTTTTACAATATTCTGCTGTTTGTGAAGCTTCGCTAGTGAGCTAATCCTGTGCTTCAATAAAAAATAACATATCAATAAAAAGATTAAATTCCCTACATTCAAACTACATTCAAATTTGATATTTTTATCAAGCCTTTTGGAAGTGTCTAACATCATTAAGTAAGATTGTAACTTTAATATAATTAATTAATATTATACAACATTCATTTAAATGAAAATACAATTGTATCAATTTAAAAATAATTCTTATTTTACAATGTACGATATTTAAAAAATTATTTATTTTATATTTGAGATTATATTTTTATTTTCTACATTAGAGTTATATTTAAAAATGAAAAATCAAGAGAATTATTTGTTGGTAAAACAATATTTATTTCCTTGTAAATAATGCATAACTTTTGTTATATTTTCTAATTTGCAAATAATATATAGAATGTTTTACTATCGTTATCTTACCTTTTCGTGTGGTATGAATACTAAATAAGTAAATCATTTATCTAAGAGTATGGGAAATAGAAGTAGAACGGAAATCGTGAGTAATATACTGGATGCTGCAAATGGAGGAGCAACTAAGACAAAAATTATGTATAAAGCATTTATAAGTTATAACCAATTAAAGGAATATCTTTCTCTTTTGATTGAGAACAATCTATTAGAATATCGTGATGGAACTAAAACATTCAAAACTACAGAAAAAGGATTATATTTTCTTAAAACACATAGTGAAATTGGAGAATTATTACAACAAACTACCCTGGAAAATAACTAATTTAATTTTATAATCTGAAAATTTGGTAACATCTAAAGATTCTCTGAAATATGGTAGAATCAATAGCCTTGCTCTTACCCAAGCTATATAGCAATAAATGAGTAACGGAAACGTATGTTATAATATTCTATCATCATCTATTTTATTTTATAGAACTTAATGGACATCATTAACAAAGATTGGTAACATCAAAACTAATTTTATATAACTATTTAGAGAAAAGACCTAGACAGTATTTTTACAAATAAAAATACTAACTTAAAGCATTATTTAATATTAAAGATATTTAGCCAAATTAAAGGTCACAAAGAATTAATTCCAAGAAATTAATTAGAAACAGATGGAACTTCTAATCTTTCCTTTTGTTTTTGTTCATATATTTTCCTTTTTTCATCAATTTTACTATCTATGTATCTCTTAAAATCAATAGAATGTCTGAATAAAGCGTGAAATTTTATATTGTTTTCTTTAAACAATTCTTCTCCGCCTTGTTCCCTATCAATTATACAAATTATTCCGGATACTTCCATGCCCAACTTTTTTATTCGATCAAGCGTTTTATTTATTACACTTTTTCCTGTA
>JBIOXM010000254.1:0-12107 GCA_044869655.1 Nitrososphaeraceae archaeon
ACGCTTTATTTAGAATAAAATTAAATCAGAAAAGGTTGGAATCTTTTTCCATTTTTTCAGCTGTCGTTGGTTCTTTGTCTGAATAATATTTTACCATACCCATTTTTAGTACCTTAAGAGACAATAATGCACATTTTATTCTTGCAGGGCCTAAGTTTGTCAATCCAATATTTTCTAGTACTTCATCTTTAGATATATCTTTAGCTTTAGTTAATGGTTTATCCATAACCATCTCTGTTAACATAGATGCACTAGCTTGGCTAATAGCACAACCTTTTCCATCAAATTTAATATCCTTGATTTGTCCCTCTACGACTTTGAGATAAATATCAATTTGATCCCCACATAAAGGATTGCTATCATGTATCACAACATCTGCATTATCGATCTTTCCCTTGTTTCGAGGATTTCTATAATGATCTAGAATAATTTCTCTATAAATATCATCACTCAAAGTTGAAACAGTTTAATAGCTGCGCCTAACGCACTAATAAAGATATTGATCTCTTCTTTTGTATTATAGATATAGAAACTAACCCTTGATGTAGCAGAAACCTCAAGCTTTTCCATTAACACTTGAGCACAGTGGTGTCCAGAACGAATAGCAATGCAGTGCTCATTTAAAATAGTTGCTAAATCGTGAGGATGAATATCACCTAAATTAAAGGAAATTATACCACCTCGATTTTCTAAGTTAGTATCTCCATATACTTTTATTTGTTTAAGTTCTGACATTTTTTCAAGCGCATATTCGGTTAATTCCATTTCATGATTTCTTATATTGTCCATCCCAATTTCATTTAGATAATCTAAAGCAGAACTGAAACCAATAACATCTGCAATGTTTGGAGTCCCAGCTTCAAATTTATAAGGCAAATCGTTAAAGAGGGTATTTTCCTTGTGAACTTCTTTAATCATATCTCCACCACAAATAAAGGGATCCATTTCCTGTAGCAAATTTTTTTTCCCATATAAAATTCCTACTCCTGTTGGTCCTAACATTTTATGAGCAGAAAAAGCCAAGAAATCACAATCCAGATCAGCAACATCCGTTGTTAAATGAGGAACAGACTGGGCACCATCAACTAATACTGGTACACTATAAGTATGTGCGATATCTATAATTTTGCCTATTGGGATAATATTACCGAGTGCATTAGACATATGACATAAAGAGATTAATTTTATATTCTTATTATCCTCAAGAGCAGCTTTCAATTCATTTATGTTTAAATTTCCGGTTTCACCAATTTTTAAATATTTTATTTGAGCATTTTTTTCTTTCGATAATATTTGCCAAGGAACGATGTTGCTATGATGTTCTTGCTCTGATAAGATTATTACATCTCCTTTTTGAATATTTTTTCTTCCCCAAGAGTAGGCTACTAGATTAATTGCTTCAGTAGCATTACGAGTAAAAATAATTTCTTCAGGAGACTTGGCATTAATAAACTTGCAAACTTTTTGTCTTGTTAATTCATAAGCATTAGTAGCTTCTTCTGCGATATCATAAACAGCTCTATGGATATTTGAATTATAAAAGGAATAATAATTCACAATTTTATTTATTACGGATAAAGGTTTTTGAGTAGTTGAGGCATTATCAAGATATACAAATGGCTTACCATTAATCTTACGAGTTAAAATTGGAAAATCATTACGTATTTTATTTGTTTCCAATTCAGATAATTGCATAATGATTATTATAAAATTAGTAAATATAAATGGATTGAAGAAAATGAAAGTGAAGATTTTGTAGTGTAAATATTATTTATCATATATCGTTATCTTCTCTTCTTAGTCCAATAAGTTCCGCTTTCTTTTTTCCATCTCAAAAAATCCTCTAGTATAAGTTTATGATCAAATGCAATTTCTAGCTCATTGATTTTGTGTATAGGAATCCACGAAATTTCCTGTGCATCATCACCGGGAGTGGCCTTTCCTTCGACAATTAAAACAATAAACACAATAGTCAGCATGTGTCCTCGTGGATCTCTTGTAGGATCAGAATACACACCTAAAATGTCTATAGGATGAACGACTAATGAAGTCTCTTCATGCACTTCTCTTATAAGAGCCTCTTCTATGGTCTCTCCTTCATTAACAAAACCTCCCGGTAATGCAAAACAATTTTTATAGGGAGCCTTTTTACGTTTGATTAATAATAGCGAAGAATACCTATGAATGATGGCATCAACAGTAGGAATAGGATTCTTATATATTTTCAAGTCTTTCTCTCAGTGACAAGTAAAAAAACAATTGAAAATAATATATACGTTTAAACAACTTATTTAGATATGCAGTTGTTATGGAGAGAGCCATGGTTGAAACCCTTAATAGACTATGATCTTGATTCCGAAAATTGTGGTTTTTGTAAAGGAAAATTTAATGGTTTATCCTTCGTAACCTCATGCGAATTTTGTGAAATTGGTATTATGCATGACAAATGTGCTAATTCCCATATATTAAAAAATCATAAGTTTGAATTAGACACAAAAATTGGACGACATAAAGATAAGCCATTACATGGTTTTCAATAAAATTTCATTTTATATATCTAAACTAAAAGCATATCTAATTTTATATTTTGATATAGTCTTAGAATATTAATCTAAAAAATTTAGAAATACAATAACTTTGATTGTAAAAGGTAGAATCATAAAGAATTTTTTCCTCTGCTTTAATTTTTTTTTCCTAAAGTATGTTCTAGTTGTGGAGTAGATAATATTAGTTTTTTAGTATATTCATGTTTAGGAGCAAATATAATTTCTTTAGTTAAGTTTAATTCGACAATTTTCCCTGCATACATAATTCCTATTTTGTCTACTAATTCTGAAATTAACGCAAGATCGTGCGAAATTAAAATTATGCTGATTCCCTTTTCTTTTAGCTTTTTCAATACCTTAATTATTTGTGCCTGAATAAGGACATCCAAAGCCGTAGTCGGTTCATCGGCAATAATAATATCAGGTTCTAACAATAAAGCTATAGCAATAACAACTCGCTGCTTCATACCTCCACTTAATTCATGAGGATATTTGGTTAGTACAGATTTTTCTAATCCAACATTCTCTAGCAATGTTATTACTTTTTCCTTATCATAAGATTGTCCATGCGATTGAAATATATCTTTAATTTGAGTTTTTATTGTATACACAGGATCTAATGAATTCAAAGCTCCTTGAAAAATAAGCGATATTTTTTTCCATCTGATTCTGGAATCAAAGTCTTCCTCTGATAACTTTGTTATTTCCTGTCCATCTAGAACAATACTTCCGGCTGTAATTTTCCCTGGTGGTGTTATATTTCTCATCACTGCAGAAACTAATGTGCTTTTACCACATCCTGATTCTCCAGCAATGCCAAGTGATTCACCTTCTTTTAATTCTATAAATACATTATCCACTGCAATGATAATTTTATTATGTAGATGGTATGAGACACTTAAACCGTTTATAAGTAACTTATTTTTTAACAAATCTATTTAACATATAACCTGAATAAATATATTTTGAATTCTCAAATTCTTAGCTAGTTATGGCTCTCTATATATATATAGAGCAAATAGAATTAATGATTGAGAATTATTGAAAACTCCTATTTGTTCATTCGATGCTAAAACAGGAATTTTATGTTCAAAATGTGAATCTAAATTCAAAAACGGTCATTTGTCCGTTGGAGATATTGAGGCATCTATGAAATTAACAGAATTAGCAGATAAAAAAAGTATTATTGATAAATTTACATTAGTTGGAGCCCACAAAATTGATGAAGACTTGATATTGATTCTCCCCACATCAGATATTAGTATATTACGTTCTAATACCGAATTATTAAATTATATAAAAAAAGAATTTAACAATGGTGTATGGTTTATTGAAAGTGGTGCGACAGAGAGAAGATTCATTGAAAATTTAATTTTTCCTGTAAAGATTATCTCAATTAATTTAGTCTGGCTGCCTGATGGAAACAAACTTACAAAGATAATAATATCAAAAAAGAAAAACCAAGATATCAATATCGATACACAAGTTGTTACGAAAATTGCAAAAGAAATTCGAAATATCGAATTACTTATAGAATTTATAGATTAACACTATAACCTTATGAAAAAACTGAAATAAACCATGGAAATAAATTCAATTAAGAAAAAATGAAGAGAAGCCATTTTGCTAAAGAATTAAACGAAGATATAATAGGACATAAAGTAAATGTCGGTGGTTGGATTGAAGATATTCGTGACATTGGAAAAATAATATTTTTATTAATTAAGGATATAACAGGAGCAATTCAAGTAATAGTTGATCCCAAAGAATTTCCACAAATAAGAGACATCCAGCGACAAAGCTCGATCATCCTTTCAGGGAGGTTACAAAAAAGCAAGGCAAAGGAAATGAAAGTAGAGTTAAAATTAGAAGAAATTGGAGACATATATCATTCTAATCATCCTCTTCCAATAGATCCCACTGGAAGATTAGAATCAGCAATTGATAAGAGATTGGATGCAAGAGCATTAGATTTAAGAAATGAAAATGTTTCGAATATATTTATTATAAGATCTATTACTTTAGAAATTATAAGAAAAACTTTAAGGGAGATGTCTTTTCTTGAAGTCAATACACCAAAGATTATAGGTAGTGCCAGTGAGGGAGGCGCAAATCTTTTCGAATTTGATTACTTTAAGAATAAAGCATATCTTGCTCAAAGCCCTCAGCTTTATAAGGAACAACTAGTATTGGCATTGGATCGTGTATTTGAAATAGCACCATATTTTAGAGCCGAGAAATCTAATACAGTAAGGCATTTAACAGAATTTTATAGTGTAGATATTGAGGCGGCTTTTTTAGACTATTATGATATAATGGAAATAATGGAAGGAGTAATTAAAAAAGTCATAAACACAATAAAAGATTTAGGTTTGATAGACTATACAAAAAATGAATCTATTAAAAAATCAATTGAAACGAAATTTGAGAAAATAACATATCATTCCTGTATTCAAGAATTAAAGGAAAATGGTGAGTCTGTGGAATATGGAGATGATTTATCTGATTACTCTCTAAGAAAACTAGGGCAATTACATTCAGGTTTTTATTTTATAACGGATTGGCCTTTAAAATTAAAACCCTTTTATATTCTTGAAAATGAGCAAGATCCTTTTCTTTCTGATTCCTTTGACTTACAAGTTGGTTATTTAGAATTAATATCAGGAGGAACACGACAACATGATCCTTCTAAGATTAGAAATAGATTATCAGAACAGGGCCTAAATCCTTCAAAATTCTCAGATCACTTAAAGGTGTTTGATTGGGGAATGCCCCCCCATGCCGGTTGTGGATTAGGTTTAGATAGATTTCTTATGTATTTAACAGGATCCATGAATGTAAGAGAAGTTGTATTATATCCTCGGGATCCTTACAGAATTAATCCTTAATCAAAATTATAATAATTTCTTTAATGTCCTCCTCCTTGTCTACGATAAATGCTTTAAATGTCTGCGAAGAAGTAGAGTATATTAGCCAGATAATAGGATTGATCAACATAAATATTTTATCTTTGGTAGATGGAATGGGTTGAGCAGGATGGGAGTGAAAAATGGCAAGAATATCTAAATTCATTCCTCTGGCTTTATTATATGCCTGGAATAGATCATCAGAATTAATATTGAATTCCATCGATGAGTGAGAGGAATTGTTCATTGGTAAAATATATTGAACAATTGATTTAGTATTAGATTTTTTCCCTAATAATATAGCACAAGATTCCTCAGGTAATGCTTTTACTGCTAATTTCTCTAGTGCATTTAAATGACTGACATCCATTAATATGTATTCCATATACATTAAAGAGAAAGAAGGTATTCTTTAAATCCTAACGATAAAACTACAAAATATATGATTAATTACTTGATAAATACTGAATTAATCATTATTCAATATATATTTTTGATAGTTTAGAAATTGATATATTTATTATCTGTAGAAATAAATGGAATTAAATTGTTATTCTAACTGAAATTTTCCTTTCATATATGGATGTATTGTGCAGAAATAGTCATATTCTTTTTCTTTAAGATCAGAAAGCAAAAGAGTATAATTCGCATTTGCCATTATAATGGAAGAGTCAAATGATTTACCATCATCTTTTAAACTAGTTACTGTATGAGGCACATTATCCTCGTTTACCCAATTAATACCTACGTAATCTTTCGTGATTACTAATTGTGGAGGATCATAAGATGGATTGCCTTGGCCAGAAGATCCTGCAAGAATACTGACTTTAGCTAATTGAGTTTTATCGATAGCGGTTTCAGGTTTTTGATCCGGTATTCCTTCCTTTTTTTCCTGTGAGTCAGTTTCTGGATTTTGGAGCTGCAAACCAAGAATTGAAAAAGAAATAATACCAATAATAACTGCCACAACAAATGAGAGAAGATAAACTTTCACTTTTGAACTATTTCTATAGATTCCAAGAATTACTGCAGCTGCTGGTACAGAAATAAGTATTAGTATTCCAATGTAAACAAATATTGTTGGCGTTTGTCCACTTGAAAAGATAGCTGCAACTAACCCTATAATAATTAATATTCCTAAGGTTATAAAAGATCCTACTTTAGCTTTACGAGAAGAGGGAAATCCATCTTTAAAAATACCTGGAGCCAAAAAAACCATACCTATCAAAAGCGTCAATAGAGAAACAGCATGCATTCCATCAAGAAAAGTTTTTGCAATTCCAGAGAGAGAAACCAATACACCTACAATCCCTATAGAGGTCAGTCCAATGCCTGGCGTTAACAGGTCCCAGTCTGCCATGCTTTATGAGTTGAAGAATTTCGCTATAATTTTAATCTTTTCAACCCACATATTAATATAAATTATTTATTAAAATATTCTAAGGATTCAATGCCTGGTTAACGAATAAAATAAATCCAAGATATGTAAATAAAATTTGGAGATCCAATGCAGTGGACATAAAATCATATATTGAAGTTTCCAAACCTCGTATTGTAGTAGTTCTAGTAATAACAGCAATAACCTCTTTGCTCGGCGCAACCAGGTTTGATAATACCCCATCTATTCCTTGGGATGTATCTTTCTGGCAACTTGGTTTTTTATTTCTAGCAGGAGCACTTGCATCCATGGGTTCTAGTGCATTAAACCATTACTATGATAGAGATATAGATAAATCCATGGTACGAACCGCCAAAAGACCAATTCCTGGTAGTAAATTATCGGCAAAGACTGTTCTCATTTATGGTCTGTCACTAAGTATAGTTTCTGTTATGATTGCCTGGTTCACATTAAATCCTGTCGCTACATTTATGATTGCTTTGGGAATATTTTTCTATGTTATAATTTATACTGTTTGGCTTAAGAGGTCACATGCATCTAATATTGTAATAGGAGGATTCGCTGGAAGTGCCGCATCAATGGCAGGATGGGCAACTACAACTGGCACAATTGATTTAACTGGATTCCTAGTGGGCTGGCTAGTCTTTATGTGGACTCCTCCCCACTTTTGGTGTTTAGCGATAAAAACAAAAGAAGAATATGCAAGTGTCAATGTTCCCATGTTACCGGTTTTAATAGGGAACCAAAGGACGGCTAAATATATCTTCATCAATACTGCGATATTGCTTCCATTTTCTCTTTCCTTGTACTTTTTTGGTTTAGGTCTTTTATATACTGCAATAGCATTAGTTTCGGGTACTCTAATGTTAATCTATCATTATAAATTAACTAAAAATCCCACACCAGAATTTGCGTGGAAAGCATATAAAGTAACTGCTCCTTACCTTGTGATAATATTTGTTGCAGTTGCACTTGATGCACTTTTATATTATAGGATCTAAGAAAGCAGCAAGGTCTTACCTTTCCTGCTAAATTGGTCAATTATTTAATCAATTCTATCCTCTTCTTATCTTTGGCTATCCAGGAAACTTTTAAAAGCCCATAGATTTCCAGATCCAGTAATATCTTATTTATTTCCGGAAGATCTAATGCTATTCCTTCTTTGGCAAGTACTGAACTTAACTCTGAATCAGTTAATGTGTTAGATTGTTTTATTTTTTCATAAACAATATTTCTTAAAGGATATCTCATACACTAATTAAATACGCTTTCGCAATTATATTAAAATATCTTCATGATTGTAATAAATGCTACTTGAGATTTACAGATTTTCTACTGATGTTCATAATTTGAATTTCACTAACACCTTGAGTTTTTTTAATATATTCTTCCAGAGAATCCATTTGGCCCTCTACGTCTTCCAAACTAAAATCACATATTAAAGAATTAAGTCCAAAAGCAATAGGTTCTTTTCCATATCTTTCTAAACCCATTCCATTTGGGATTTGGGACTGTAATTTCAAAATTACTTCATCAAGATCTGTGTCAGCTTCTGAGGGAAGAATCTTAATTCGAGCTATCAGTCTTGACATGTTACGGTCCTTCGAAACTACAGTTAACACATTTATATAATCTTGCAAATTCTCTACAGCTTTGGCATCTCCACAGTAATACATAGCCACAATTTGGACAATAAAATTTCACACATTCATCATTTGGCATAATAGGTCTATTACATGATGAACAGACAGGCAATTGCAACGTTGACATTTTAATTCTATTGTAAAACACCGAATTTATATTTTGCTTAATTTAACATATGTCTAACTTCATTTCCTAACAAAGTACTTATTAATTTAATAGCTTTTTTTGATCCTAGTATCTTTGATAAAGCGAGACTATGAAAATCAAAATTAGCAGATCTTGAAATATCTATAATATCCGATTCAGAAATTATAGAAAAAACTGCATCAAGTGACTTGTTGTCTAATCTTTCCATGATCTTTCTAAAAAAAATCATTCGTTGGAACTCTTTCCCAAATATTGAGAACCACTCTTTCTCATAATCATTCAATAACGAATTAAAAATCCTTTTTTTATATCGTACAATGTTTTTTCCAGCTAAAATTCCCCCCATTCCGCAGGAAAAAATACCCCCAGCAGTAGTAGGTTTTGTTTGGCCTGCTGCATCGCCAATGATTATTGTATTATCATATACAAATTTTTTTAATGGTCCTCCTATCCAAACCGGCGCATAAATTTTCCTTATGATAGAATATTTAGAACCAAAACTTTCAATAAATGATTCCAAAGTTTCTAAGGTATTTATTTTCCTACCAGCTACTCCGAATTTGCCCTTCCCACTTCCACTTGGGATAATCCATGCAAAAAAATCAGGGTATTTTTCTTGATCAAATTTTACTAATATTTCATCTGGACTTATCCAATCGGCATAGATTTCATATTGTGCTGATTGCAAAACACCTTGGCGATTATGATTATTAATAAGGGAAGTTATGCCTCTTGCATCAATGAAAAACTGAGAATAGTAAACATTATCTTTAGTTTTAATTACGAACTCTTTTTTAGATTTATCATAATTTACTGACATTACTAGGCTCCTTGTTCTTATTTCACTTCCAAATTTCTGAGCCTGAAATGCCACCTGTTTGTCAAGTTCTCGTCTGTCTATTACTGTTATTTCTCCTTTATTTGTAGAGACTTCAAATCCTTTAGTAGAGGAAACAATTTTTGCTTTATTTACTTCATTCAAAATTGCCTTACTTGATGGAATTATTCCTAACTTTTTTAATCCATCAAGACTGACTAAACCTCCACAATGTTCTGGAGTACCTATTTCATAATCTTCTTCTAATACAGCAACAGAAAGACCAGACCTAGAAATTTCTCTGGCACATAATAGTCCTGAAATGCTTCCACCTACAACAATGGAATCAAATCTTTTTTCCATAATATTATAAAATTACTTTAATATTAATAATTAAAATGTATTTTTCATGGAACTAAAACAAGTCATTATAGTGAGAAAAGATTTGAAAATGGGAAGTGGAAAATTAGCTGCCCAGGTTGCCCATGCTGCAATATTAGCAAGTGAAAAAGCCAGAAATAAAAATTTTGAATGGTTTAAGGAATGGTTCAATATAGGTCAACCAAAAATAATTTTAAAAGTTAATTCCATAAACGAATTAGAGACAGTTCATAAGCTAGGGCAATTTAGTAACTTAGCAACTGCGCTTGTTATAGATGCTGGATTAACTCAACTTGAGGCAGGTACAGCTACTTGTGTTGGAATTGGGCCCGCACCAACCCATTTAATAGACAAAATTACAGGAGGGCTAAAACTACTTTAACAAAATATTTGAGGCTTTAAATCTCATAGTTAAATGGATTCAAAAATATAAAAGGTTGCATGGTATTTATCCTTTATAATTGATATTAATATAATACCCCCATTGGAATCAATGGTTATACTTTAGTTAAAAATTTTTAACAAAAATATTTAATTTCTTTCTTTTATCATTAATTAATACTATTTGCGCAAGAGAAAAAAACATTCTATTCATAATAGCCAAATTACATTAGATGAAGTTTTAATTAAAAAATTCGAAGAAAAGATAGAAAAAGTACTTTTACTTAGCAATAAGAATAATCACCCTGTTGTGTTATATAGAAGAACTATTGAGGAGAATGAAGTAAGTATTGAAGAGGAAATAGCAAGTGTATCAGAAAAATACGTAGTAGTTCAGATTTTTACTCATGGGGGATATCTACCGGTGTTATTTAGAGAACAACATATATTTACTCCTGCTGAATTTTCTTATTGGATTATAAAGAGAAGTAAAAGTATGGTATTACATTGTTTGGAAAATATTGATGAATTTATAAATATTCATAATAACGATTAATTTCAGAATTCGATAACTTGGACGTTATATACTTCCTCTAGATAATGGTTATTGTAATCTCCTTCTTGAATTTTCAACTTTTAATCTAGTATAAACAAACCAGGCATCATATCTCCTGCTAGGAATCTTAAAGTAGCTCCACCACCAGTAGAGACATGACTTACCTCTTTTTCAGAGATACCAGCTTTTTTCATCCCCTCCATAGTGTCTCCTCCACCAATCAAAGTTGTAGATCCTCTACAAAATGCAAGGGCCATACTCTTAGCAATATTTATAGTTCCATTTGAAAAAACATCCCGTTCAAAGAATCCCATTGGTCCATTCCAAAATACTGTGCCCTTTCTCGTAGAACCAAGTTGGGATGAAAAATTTTGTATAGTCTCTTTTCCAATATCAAATCCGCTCATACCATCAGGAATGTTTTGCTTAGAGTAGATCGGTGAAGAATTTTCTGCATTTGTTGATACGAGATGATCAGTAGGTAAAAGAATTTTTTCACCATACCTTTTTAAAGAAAGCTCTACCCATTTAAGATGGTCATAATCAACAATAGAATTTCCAATTTTAAATCCTTTTGATTTTAAAAAAGTATAGGCAGCAGCCCCACCTATCAACACTTTATCAGCTTTAGGCAATAAGTTTTCTAAAGCACCGATTTTGTCTTTAATCTTTACACCTCCAATAACTATTATAAAAGGGCGAATTGGATTTTCTTTTATCATAGTCAAATATTCAATTTCCTTTTTTAAATTAAATCCTCCTAATTTAATATCATATAGCGTAGCTGCACCATAAGTGGACGAATGTTTTCTATGGGAAGTACTAAAAGCATCATTTACATATATATCAGCGAGAGAGGAAAGTTTCTTTGAGAATTCTGGATCATTGAGTTCTTCTTCCTTATAAAATCGAAGATTCTCTAATATTAAAACACCATCAGATGGAAGGCTTTTAATTTTTTGTTCAACTTCTTCGCCTATCGAATTATTAACAAAGCAGACCTGTCTTTTAGAAAGAATTGCTGATAATTTCTGTGCGACAGGTTTCAGGGAATATTTATTTTGATGGTTTATAGGCCTTCCCAGATGAGATGCCAAAATGACTTTGCAATTTCTTTTAGTAAGATATTCTATGGTTGGAAGAGACATTCGGATTCTGTAATCCTCACCGATTTGACCATTTTGTATGCTTACATTAAAATCAACCCTTACAAAAGCTATTTTTCCTTCATATTCTTTATCATCTAAATCCGGAAGAAATCTCATATAACTCACATATGAGAAACAAATTTCATACAATAAAGGTTATGATAGTTAAAGTACTGTTAAAT
>JBIOXM010000255.1:0-11549 GCA_044869655.1 Nitrososphaeraceae archaeon
TTATTACTTCTAGTTGGAAAGTATAAAATTACAAAAATCTGATTATCATATTTATCCATATTTGGTATTGGAATTTTCAAGAGATAATCCTTGATATTTAATTTATGAAAAGAATATTGTCTTCCAACGCTATTCACCTTTTTATGAGGTAGATTTCTTATATTTATCAATAAAATGCTATAATTTACAATCGATTCATATTGATATATTTGGGATTTTTGGGATTTGGACTCCAAAATTGTTTATCAAGTAAATATTAATTAAACGAAAATATAGTTGTTTCAAATCTAAAAGTAAATAAAGCATATTTAATAAAAATTTTTACAAGTAAAATTAGGCTATGCTTATTTTGATAAATTATAATGAATTAATAAAATAATCAAAATACAGGATTTACGTAATACAAGAATAACATCTAAAGTAAATATTTTATAGTAATTAATTTTTATAAATATAACTAAAAATTATGATATATTATATTACTATGTATTATATGAAATTGTATAAAAAATTAGTTTTATAAAAGTAATAAATTAATAAGTTATTATACTAAAATACAACAAATAATAATAAATGATAGAGTTATGTTGTAGATCTATTCACTTTTAAAATATCTATTTTAATGGACTATCTCCTATACTTTCACATATTAAGCTATTGGGAATTAATAGCCAAATAACATTTGGTATAAAAAGAATTAATAAATTTTGGGATAAATAGTGATATCACTGTTTTAGCTATTACAAAAATAATTAACTAATTCATTGTATGGATAACGTTTAATACTAATTAATGATATAGTTACTTTGTTGAATTACCCTGAATGAGGGAAACACTAAACCATAAAATTACTGTAGCTACACTTAATGGTAAATCATATTATAAAATTATTAATACGCTAAAATTACTTCAGTTGAATTATGAAGAGTTATCACCATCAGAAGCTTTAAATTCTTATTCAAGAATTATAATCACATCCAAGGAAGAATCACCTATATTCAAGAAAAAAAATATAATAGTGGATTCAGAATTAAATGAGAATCCTGTAATAATAAAGGCAAAAATATTAAGGAAATTAATAAAATCTCATACGTATGATCAATTAACAATTGGTATTGATCCAGGAAATAGAATAGGTATATCAATTTTCTATCTATATGATGAAATAGAAAGTGTAGTATTATCTACAATCGAATCAACTTTGAATTTTATTATCAAAATACTCTCAGAGATAAATGCAAAGAAAAAGATTGTAAGGATAGGAGACGGTAACATACATATGGCTAGAACTATTGCATTTGTAATAAAATCCAATTTCAAAGATTTGGTTCGTATTGAGATAGTAAATGAGCATGGAACATCATCCATCCAAAATAATGAAAGTAACAGAAGAATACTAAAAGATAAATCATCTGCTAGACTAATTGCTTTTAGAAATGGCAAGATTTTTGATCCAAAGTTAGATCATAATTAATATATAAATGGATTAAAACATTGGAGAATTTATATTATAATTAACATATCTCGACAATTAATATAGTATTTAGAAGTATTTCATATATTTTAACTTGTCATAAAGATAATTGATAGTAATAATATTTTGGATAAATTATATTTAAGTATTGTATTCAGAGAATTAAAATTCTATAATTTTAATAGTAATATAATTTGAACAACGTAATAAAATCTTAAACTTCAAGTTTTTCAAAATTACCATTAACTTAGTTTAATAAAAATAATATTGGTTAAATAATGATAGCATAAAATGGAAGATGAAGATAAAGACAATATTTTAGTCAAAAATATTCAGATTAATGATAAAAGAATCATTCATATAAAATTAATATTTTTTGAAAATGGATGTTTTATCATAATATCAGAAAATTCTAATAGAATCGGATCTGTTACAATGGCGTCTAGTATATCAAATAAAGTAACATCAGCTATAGTAATACCCAACAAATTTGATTCAATCTTCATAAAATCCATTGCTCAAAGAATATCATTAATGTTAAATGGAATTTGTTTAGTGTCTCTCCATATTAAAACGCCATTAGATGTTAGGAGTATGAAAACAATTATGGGTGAGATACTAAATATGATAAGTACACGGGCTGAAAAAGATGCAAAAAGATAATTCTAATACAAGTTATATTCATAATGACCTAAGACAATTTTTAGAATTACTTGAAAACGAAAATGAGATCATTAGAATTAAAAAGAAAGTTAGTACTACATTTGAATTACCAGCAATAGTCAGTAAACTTGATGGTAATCAAGCTGTAATTTTTGAAAATGTCGAAGATAAAACTATTCCAGTTATTAGTAATCTTATTGGAACAAGAAAAAGATTTGCCTTGGCAATAGGTTCAAAAGAAAAAAACGATATCCATACAATCATTAACAAATCTATCAACAACATGAATATTAAAGTAAAAACAGGAAACAATGACATTCCGCCGTATTATCAAAATTTGTCAAATAAATTATCTGTTCTTCCTATTGTTACACATTTTGAAAACGATGCTGGGCCATATATTACCTCATCAATTGTGTATGCTAAAGATCAAGAAAATGGAAATCAAAATTCTTCTACTCATCGGTTGTTAAAATTAGATGATAAAAATATGGCAATAAGAATGGTAGAAGGAAGACATTTGCATAAATGTTTTATGTACGCTAAAGATCATGGGGAAGATTTGAAGATCGCAATTGTGATAGGAGTTCATCCTGCAATTAACATAGCAGCAGCTTACCAGGCATCATATGGTATAGATGAAATGTATATAGCAAACACACTACTAAACGGAACTCTACAATTGGGTATTAATAAGTTTTCGCAGCTTCTTATTCCTACAATGTCTGAAATAGTTTTAGAAGGAAAAATATTGTGTGATAAAACCCAAGAAGAATGGATGGTAGAAATGCTAAAAACATATGATTTTAGAAGACAGCAACCTATATTTGAATTAGAAAACATAAGATTTAGGGACAACGCTATTTTCCATGATATACTTCCTGGTTATTCTGAACATCGTCTATTGATGGGATTACCTGTAGAGTCAAAGATGCTAGATCAAGTAAAAAATGTTGTTCCAAGTACATCTCAAGTATTATTAACAGATGGAGGAAGCAATTGGCTAACAGCAGTAATACAAATAAAAAAAAGAGTAGAAGGGGAATCAAAAAATGCTTTACTTGCAGCATTTGCGGCTCATCCCTCACTTAAAATTGCAATAGTCGTAGATCAAGATATTAACCCTACAAATCCTGTAGAAGTAGAATATGCAATATCAACAAGATGTCAAGCAGATAAAGACCTGATTATTATTGAGAATGCAAAAGGATCTAGCCTTGATCCTTCTAGTGACCAAGTGAATTTACTTACAACAAAATTAGGAATCGACGCAACGGCTACGTTATTAAAAGTCAAAGAAAGGTTCGAAATTGCCAAGATACCTGGAGAAGTAAACCTCAAATTATCCGAATATTTGTCGGAATAATTTTTTAAAAATTTTGATGAAAGTGTATTAACATATGAAAAAAACCTCATATAAGTTATAAATATAACGATTTCACAGTATGATTTGTATATTAATTTAAATATCCTATTCGGCAAAAATAGATGGTGGATATATTTATGAAACCTAATAGTTTTGCTATGAGAGAATGGCATTTAGAACATGTTGAAAAGGTAATTGTTCGTTATGTAAAGGGGCTATCTCCAACTGCGACTTCATTTGAGAAGCGCAATTTTAAAAAATATAGTACTATGTCTAATTGTACAAAACAAATAGAATATGATAAAAAACATGGTGTAACAGAAGAAGAGGTAATTGCGGTGATGCAAAGAATTAGAAATGATGACTCTTTTTCAGAATTACGTAATAATCCAGATTCAATTCAAAGATTAGATGAATTAGAAAAGCAACTTACATCTCCAAAAAAAATTAGTTGGTAATTTTATAAGTTAAAAAATTTGACTTTTTAATTTCTATTATTTACTATTCTATGAGATAAAAAGAAAAAATATTTAAATTGTAAAAATTATAACTCACTAAATGAATAGAAAAATTTCTAGCATTATAGGTTCTAGTTTTGTTCTTTTATTGTTATACTTTGGATTGACAGAAAGCTACAAAAATAGTATATTAAGTAATATAGATATATTTGCTCAAGAAGAGAATAAATCTCCTGTTGTTAAGAACTCAAAGATAATAGAATTTTCTGGTATTAATTATGCAGATGTTGTAAATAGTAAAGATATTAATTTAAATGGTTTTACAGTATCTGTTTGGTTTAATACAACAATGAATGTCACATCAGGAAATAACGCTTTTTTACTAAATAAAGGGGGATTTGGAAGTGACAGAGCTGGATTTAATCTTAATTATGGGATATGGCTTAATAATAGAGAACAAGTTGGAGGCGGATTTGAGACCGCAGGCGGGGATGATAATTATATTACTTCCACGGCTCCATATGCGGATGGCGTATGGCACAATGCAATTTTAACTTTTGACGAAAAATTACATTTGTTAAAGCTATATATAGACGGTGTGGAGACTGCAACTAACTCGACAAATCCAGGGATAACACCTGATAATACAGGAAAACAAACCATAAGATTGGGAGCAAATTCTTTAGCTGAAAAGGGAAAAATAAATGGTAATTATACAGGACAATTAGATGATATTCAGGTGTGGAACTTTGCTTTTACTAAAGAACAAGTAGCAGATTTGTTTGCTAAAGAATCCAAATTAGCTCGATAAAACCTAATAATTTTCTTAATTACTATATTTCTTGCTAAACTCATTTTTAGTCTTATTTTTTAAGCTATTGTTTGTGGTCTTCTGGGAAAATATAATTTAATAACATATCAAATGCTTTATTTTTTATTACCTGTTTAAAGTGTTCTTTTCCTTTTTTGGGCGTTTCAAGGGATTTATCGTGTTCAACTTCCATGACAGGTCGATGGTCTAATGCGCCTTCAAACTGAATCTTGTATTCTTTAAATTGTGATTTAACAATTGAATCAAATACATCTTTTAGCCAAACTGAACCTACAAAATATATAACTGGTGGATTAATCCTTTGTTTAAGCAATTCTTTAAGATTATCAAACGTATGAGATACTTTACTAGAATCTGAATCAATTATTATAATTTCTTCACTTATCTGTCTATTAATCAATTCTTTTTTTATTAATTCAGAGTAATGTGGTTCAGCAACTACTAATATAATAGTTTTATTAGAATCTGGTTTTGATTTTAAAATAACCTGATATAGTCTATTACAATGTTCAATTCTTTCACGAATATGATTAGGTAATTGTAAAGAGGAATTTTTATGGATAGCGTAAAGAATAATCAAATTTCCTTCAGTAAAATGTATTTCAGACATATAATTAATAATTTTATTTTTAACGATTCTTTTATACATTCCCAATTCAACGTTATAGCTTTTTGAATTAATGTTGAATATTCAAGGAATATTCCTTAGTAATTATTATATGATTAAATATTATGATTTAATAATGGGAATTTATACAGAGAATCGCCCATGGGGAAAATTTGAAAAATTCCATGAGAATGAGAATTGTACTGTAAAATTAATTTATGTTAATGCAAATTCCAGATTAAGTCTCCAATACCATCAACATAGAAGTGAATTTTGGAAGATTGTAAAAGGAAAAGCTAAGATAGATATTGATAAGAAAGAAATTATAGTTAAAGAAAATGAAAATATAACGATTCCTTGCGGTGCAAAGCATAGGATAACAGCATTAGAAGAGGATTGTATAATATTAGAAATATCCTATGGAAAATTTGATGAAAATGATATAATTAGGATTGAAGATGACTATAATAGACAGACAAACACATGATAATTGTTTATTTGAATAAATTTTTTTAAATAAGTATTTAATAGTATCCTAGAATTTTCAAATATTATTGGAGTGATAACAGAAGAGACATACTAATACTACCAATGTATTAATTCATCTGGAATTTAATTACAAAATGAAGTTTAAGGCTTATTTTCTTACTTTAGACTTTAAATTTTTATATTTGTGGTATGAGTTACATATATTTTATAATATTTTAATATAAAAAGAACAATAATAATATTATATGAGGAAGAAAAAAGGGAGACTTCAAGAAATTTTAAGTAAAGCACTATATGCTGATGATCCTCATACATATATTATTTCATATCGTGATTTTGATACGATACTTTCGATTCCCCTATTAAAATTTATAGAAGTTTCACAAAACTTTGAGATTATTCCTGCAACCAGAATAATACAAATCAAAAAGGGGGAAAGAATAATGTATGATAAAAAATTTGTGGGATTTAAAGGAAATTAGCATAAAAATAGGAATTATTATGAATTTAATGAAAATTATTAAATTAAGTTAAATATGTAATTTATATATTGAATAGTAAAAAAGATAGAAAAGAAGAAAATGATCTTCGTAACCGTTCGAATTACTTTGGTATCTCTTATAATGATAGTAAAGACAATATAACTAACAATTCGAGGTATCTTGCTTTTAGTCAAACAATAAGCGGTCCACCAGATGACAAGGACAAGCCATTAGGTCCACCAGATGACAAGGACAAGCCATTAGGTCCACCAGCAAAATACACTAACGATTTAAAGCATAAAATTAACAATGAAATATCATCAATTACAAAAATAATTAATAAGAATAGAGTAGGTCATATAAATAAAAAAATTATATATTCTGCTATTGGGATTATTGCAGTAGCAGTTATAATAATGATATTTTCACAAGAGTCTGATTTTAAAATTAGTCCTCCAAAATTTAACCAAGGAGCTGTGACAGAAGCAAAAGCTCTAGAAATTTCACTTAAAAATGTTTCAGTTACAAATATTGATAATAATAATATTAAAATTAATACAATATTTGATGTTTACAATCCAAACGAAGGAACTTTAATTCTTGAAAATATTAATTATAATGTCAATTTAGACAAGATCCGCATTGCCTCTGGAGATATTGGACAACGACCAGAAGGATTTGTGGATTCACAGGCTGATATTTACCCTATAATTGGCAATGGAACTGTAACATTAAAAGATGAAAAAACAATACAAAAAGATAATAGAATACAAAACGTATGGAATAAAATTGCTACCAAATCCTCTAATTTTCAAGTTAACGGAAGTTTTGCATATAAACAAACATCTAGTTTTCAAGCTCACGGAGGAGAAATTAATTTTAATCTAGTATATCCATAAATTTTTATAAATCATTTATTGGATGGGAAGATTTAATATCTATTGATTTTCTAAGATAATGAATTGCGGTCATCGTCTAGTTTGGTTAGGACACTGGCCTTCCATGCATATACCATGCGAAGTTAGCCCGCAACCCGGGACTTTATTCAAAAAATAAAGCGGGAATTCAAATCCCGGTGACCGCAATATATGGGAATTCATATACTAGCTTTTGCTATTTTATAGTTGTAATAAAGACAGAAAAGGAGAGAAAAAAGTAAAAGATGTGATCATCATCATGTTCAGTCAAGCTTTCAACTATAGTTGATAATAAGATAGGTCTTGTTCCCAACAAAGAAAATTCAACTATAATATACGAGTTCTATAATTATATGCAAGAGAAAGGCTCTTCAGAGAATCATCAAGTAAATAACTTGAAAGTAGTTATCAATTTTGCTAATTTTCTTGGACCCAATATTTTATTTTATAATATAAGCAAAAAAGAGCAGATAACATCATTTCTAAATACAAAAATAAAAAGTTATGATATTGACCCTGATAAAAAATGGATTACTACTTGGAATCATTTTCTAAATAGAATCATATTATTTATGAGATGGCTATATAACTACCACTATAGACTAAAACAAAACAATATTGAAAATATCTATAGTGAAGATATTAACGATAACAATAATGAATGGATTACACCTGAATTCTGTAAAATCAAACCAAAACAAACCAAACGTATAAGTCCTTATTTAGAAAGTGAAATTTGGGAGAAAGATGAACTTTTAACTATAATAAAATATGAACCATACAAGAGGAATAAAGCAATTTTAGCATTAATGTGGGATGATGCTAGGCCACATGAAATAACCTTACTAAAGATAAAACATATTAGGTTAAAAGAAAGATATGGAGAAGGAGAAATTCCACATGAAGCAAAGACAGGAACAGGTCCTATACTACTTACTACATCATTCCCTTATGTACGAGATTGGCTAAATGAACATCCTTTCAAAAATGAACGTAATGCAAGATTGATATGTAATCAGCTCAATGGTGGAGCATTAAAGCCTAAAGCAATATGGAATATGATGAATCAATTAGAAAAAAGGATTAATAGATTATTAGAACAAGGCGAAATCAAAGATAAAAATGAGAGAGAAAAACTAAAATATCTTCTTAAGACAAAGAAATGGAACCCATATTGTATACGACATAGTGCCATAACTTCAGATTCGGATTATCTTCCGGAATATGCATTAAAGAAAAAGGTAAGATGGTCTATGAATTCTAAACAAGGGACCAGATATATAAAAAGGAGAATGGGAAATGAATTAAAGACAAAAATCCTGCAAAGAAAGGAATTATGCAGGAAACTGAAATGAAGGCAAAACCTATTGTTTCAAATTGTCCTAAATGTGAACTTGTTAATGCTATTGAAAACAAATACTGTTCAAAATGTAGTTACCCTTTAAAACCAGAGGCTTATGATGAGATTAAAAGTTCGGAAGAAAAGCGAATAGAAACATTGCAAGAAAAATATGAAAATGATATGAAAATGTTAAGAGAAGATATGAATAACCAGCTTAGCCATATAATGTTGATGATTCAACAGAATCCAAAATTATCATATGTAAAGCCAGAAATATTAGAAAAAATCAACGACAACTAACTCTTTTTATCATTTGGAAGTATTATAATTAATCTGCTTCTTTCAAAACAAATCTAAAAAAATATTTCTTATAATTAGTAAAATCTCGTAATATTGTAATCATATTTTTTCGGTAAATATCAAGTTCGTTTTGTAAAATATTATATTTTTCTAACTCTTCTGGTTTTGCTGAAAGTTTTACTAATTGAAGGTCATCAAAATAGGTTTCTACCTCTTTATAGTATCTTTCAATAGCTCTTTCTAGTAATATAACTCCATTTCTAATATCTAAGTATAAATGACTTCTTAATTCCTTAGCTATAGTTATAGTTAATTCTTTTCCTTTAAACCCAAATTTCTCAAATATATCCAGTGATTTAAGAAATGGAGCTATTTTAATTGTATAAGGATTTAAAAAAACATTATTGAAAATTTCTATATCAATATCTTTTAGTTTTATTTTATCAGAATCAATTAAAATTAGATATAACAGTAATCCTCTAAAATTAAGACTATATTTGAAATATCTACGGTTTCTTATTTTCTTATTTAATTTCTCCGTTTCATCATCAATTACTTTGAGAGTCTCAAATAATCTTTTTTCATCTTCAGTAAGTAAATTATTTTCAATCCTGTTTTCAGCACTTAATCTTATAGTCCATTCTGTAATATTAAAAGTTGGGTCTACAAACGATGATGATTCTTTTCCTATTTGTACAATTTTTTCAATATATTTCTGACCGGGATTTGAATTTATATTATAGTTGACAACATTTAGAAATTGTCTTCTCTGTAATGATTCTCGTTCTAATGAAGTATATTCATTTGAATAAACAGATAATTTTTTATTATGTCTATTAGTTAAGGTGGGAAAAACCCATAGCCATGGTTTTAAGAAAATGATAATTAATGTGTAATCTTTAAAAAATGGATTATAAGATTAAGTTTTATCATTTGTTTGTATTTTGATTATTTTGTCTGATTTTTTTTTGATTTTTTGTTATGTATAATCAAAGATTTTGGTTTTGATTCTACATTTAATAGATTCTCATAAAACACCTCTTCCCATTCTGGAGTAAATTTATTTATAATATTGAAGCGACTAAGTTTATTTATTATTTTCAAGCATTTATTTTCTAATTCATCATTGTCACACTTTATCAAATCTTCCCATACGAAAAGAAGGTCCTCTCGAATGTCTTGATTATATGGACATATTTCCTTTAATATATCATATTTGTACTTATTGGATGGGCTATAACATTCCTGAAAATTCTTTATTATTTTGCGATTGTCAAGAGGCTCTTCGCTCTGGCCAATTATTCCTAGGATTCTACAATAATCCACATTTGTCAGACCTGTTTCTATGATTTTATTTATATGTTCAAAATCAAGGCTATTTTACTTCTAAATGCAGAATTAGTGCTATTTTTAACCAATAAATTGTCAGACACTAGAATTAAGGTAATAGTAGACATAGGAATTATTAATATGTCATACATTATAGAAAAAAAAGTAACACCTCTTGTGTGTCAAAGATGTTTGCATAGATGGAACTATGGTGGAAACAACTTTTATGTAGCAACATGTCCTCACTGTAGAACTTATGTAAACATTAAAAAGAATAGAACAAAATATACAGAAGTAGTAGAAATAGAACAATCATTAAACATCAATATAAATGAAAAAAAATAGATTCATTTGATAATACGAAGTCAAAAGCAGAATCAAACGAATCTGTTACTTCATAGAGGGAGGTAATCAGCTTGAGTAATATTACATTATTTTCAAAAGATGATAAAAATCATTCTATTTGTGCTGCTTTGGGATGCCATGATTTAGGAACTATCGAAATTTCTTTGAAAATACAAGATAAATCTATTATGATAGTAGTCTGCGAAAGGTGTAAATCAAAATTTGAATAACTTGATTTCCACAAAACTAACTGAATCGATAGTTTTGATAATCATGATAAAACTATCGAATTTAAGAATAATATCAAAAAAAGCAATTCCAGTGACAGTGACACTATCCACATAAGGAGACATCTAAATGAGTAAACTAGAACAGGCGATGCTTAAACATATTGAAAATATTGTAAATAAAGAATATAGACCATTCAGTTTTAAGGATTTACTTCATTTTGAAGTTGATGTAGAGCGATATAATCCAGATTATGGCACTATAAGAAATAAATTGTCAAAGTTTAGCCAAGAAGGAAAGATAGAATTATGTTATATCGACACAATAGCATTCTATAGCTTACCTGGCAAGAAGTTTGGAAAAGACAAGTTAATGACAGGGGATACCACGGGTATTATTCATTATAATACTAACAAACATGAATCGTACAAAGCAATACGAAAGCATCCACTATACAATATAATTAAAGATATAGTATTTGGCAAAAAGGGAGCTTACATGATATTCATCTCTCCTTTCCATCAAAGGGACTCTGGAAGTATTTATCAGCTATAGATTATTATAGGAAAAGAACTAACTCCAAAAAGGGCTATAACATTTGGCTATTATCCTATTGAACGCTATTTCTCTATCCGAGTTAGGGTCCAACATACTGATACTGTAAATGTAATTGTTAAATGTTCTAAAAATCCAATTGTCTGTGACGATGATGGAATA
>JBIOXM010000256.1:0-3184 GCA_044869655.1 Nitrososphaeraceae archaeon
TTATCTTTATTTTCATTATCATCTTCGATATTCTGGTTAGTTATCACCGGTTTACTACTTTCTACAAATACTGAAGTGGTATATGTTACCTGTTCGTTATTATCGTAAAATGATCTTATTTCTAAACTTTTTAACCCGACAGGAGAATTATCTGGAATACTGAATGTTGAAAAGTCTATTTGTTTAATTGGATAAATCTCACTCTCATTTTCTGTATCATAATCTATTAGATAGGCTTTCGTTGTCAAAGGTTGTTTATCATAAGATAGGGATATTTTATCGCCAGGTTTTAAAGTTAGGCTCGTATCTATATCACTCTGTGTCTCAAATAATTTGGCTGAACCTATTTTGGTCACAATATTATGTTGAGATTCATTTTCGAGTGACCCTTTAATCTTATTATTACTAAAGTTAAGTTGGGAGTACATAAATGGGTCCATTTCAACTTCTTTATCCCCCGAACTGATCACTAAAGATGGAACTTCTTTCTCAGGATCTTTCATTATTTGAATATTATTATTTCCTATATTCGGTATTTGGGCAGAAACATCATGAGGAAGAAAATAAAAATTTGATAACAAAAACAAAATAATAAGAAAGGGTGCATTTAATATAATTATTTTATTAATTTTATAATCTATCTTGTCCGGTGTACAAGAGATCGAATTCTTCATTAAACACATTATATATTATAAAGTTATAAATGTAATTATAATATAAGATTAAATCAGTTACTCAGTAAAAGTTGCTTTATTACTATTTTTTTGATTTTGTCATAACATAATAGCTATGAATTGTTATTATGACTGAGGCTAAAAGCATTTGAGTTGCAAAATATAAGTTCCATGGTGTTTCGCGCACTGGATAATTTATCTCTTCATTGTTTGGATCAAAAATATTATTAAAAAGGTTAGTAGTGATAAGAGAATTCCATACTATGAAATTGTAAGTTAACTCATAAATTGTTATTGTAGCAGCAATTATACTAATTATTTGAATAAATGTTTTTATTCTAATTTTGAGATTTTTAATGCTATTTTCATAAATTTTAATAGCCGTGAACCACGAAATCAATGAAAAAACCATCAAATATGTAACTAATTTCACAGTGCCTTTAAATGGAAATTCAGTTTCAACTAACACATCACCTATTATTATTCTTCCTTTTGTTATGAAATTCGTTGCACTTTGGTATCCGCTGTATATAGTTATTAGTAACATTATAACTACGCTGAGATAAAATATGATTATTGTATTTTTATTTGATTTTAGAAATTCATGATTAACTTTTATGAAAGTCAATTAATTACTCATATTATATGAATATAGGTTATTTTTGTATATTTTGTTATTTATTTATTATATAAAAATCGTAATTATGTATATTCTTAATATCAGTGATCCTAATTCTGCAATAATATTCAATAATAGCATAAAAAGCAGGAAAAGTTTCTAAAATTCCTAATATTAAAGAAAGAAATACTGCTTGTATGTGTAAAATAATTTTTTTTGAGAAAGGGTATTTTTTTGTATGTTTTAAGTTTAGGAAGAGTCCTATCTGGTATGATAATAACCACATAATATACGGGAATAATAATAAAATGGAAATTGGACCTATATCAATCGGATAAATACTATTATTGCTTGCCATTTCATTTATTTTTAATGATATTTCAGGAAAAGTTGATGGAAAAAAAGAAGAAATGATATATTGAGCCCAAATTAGCGGATTAGATATATTTTGATCAACTAGTATTTGGATAGACGTAGGTAGCATTGACATAAATGTTACAATATACAATATTGCAGAGGCTATTCCTGAAACAAAACCCATAAAATAACTAGTCAATTTGAAAGCAATTTTGAAACGATGCCAAAAAGGAAATTTGTTAATATTCTGCAATGACCCTAATATCCATCTTCTCCTTTGCATAAAATGATCTTTAATATTTAGAGGAGGCTGTTCCAATAAAATACCACCATGCCAACCCAATGCTTTTCTTCCATATTTTTCGTAGAGCTTGTAACCGAAAAGTTGGTCTTCTGCTAAGGTTGAGCCAAAATTCCATCCTATTAAATCCTCGGCATCTGAACGAACGAGCAAATTGCTTCCATGCATATGAATGGGAGGTGGATTCTTCATTTGTGATACACAATCATAACATCCAAATGGTCTCACTGATTCTGCTAAGGCAGTAATTGGATTTGCTAGTTCAAATTTCAATGGATATACAATAGGACCCTCTGCTGCAATACCTTTCCCTTCTCTAATAAATTTTAATAATGATAGTAAAGTTTGATTAGTAACATAGCTTTCGTCATCCATGTGAAAAATCCAAAATTTGCTAGTATCTTCTCCATTTTTTCTCCTGTTTTCTACCGCAAATTGTAAAGCTCTAGATTTTTTTATAGCATTTGTATTATATTTTTTATCTACCATAACTGTTTCACAATTCTTTAAATGATCAAATTTTTGTCGATCATTTTCGTCTTCCGTCACAATTGAAATTTTATAATTAGAATAATTAATCTTTATAGCTGCATCGATAATTGAATAAATTCCTCTTTCTACTACAGTTATTTTAGTTGCGGATTTCGTCGTAATTTGAAAAATAATAATAGGATCGTTATGAATTCTCCGCAGATCCTTTTCAACAAATATCTTCCTGTTTCTGATAAATCGTGTCATGGTGAGGAATGCAACAGGAATAGTTGAGAACCAAAATGTTAATAATATAATATATAAATAGTGTAATGTATCCAACTAAAAAGCTTTAACTTTTTATTAAATAAAACTTTAACTAAATTATATTTTAAAATATTTTTAATAAGACGAATGAGACAATACATTTCTTTTTTTTACTCCCTTAATAACAGGAGAAACAAAGTATATGTAGTCAATTTACCTAAGATATACAAGTGAACAGTAGTTTGCCTAGTAATAGTAGCAATAGTAGTAGTAGCAGTGGTGGCGGCAGTAACAGTAATAATAATAGCAATAGTAGTAGTGGCAACAACAACAACGGTGGTGGTGGTGCTGCCGCTGCTACTGGTGGAGGAGGAGGAAATATAAACAATACATCACTAAAAGTGCTGGAAGCTTATACTCGTGATGTTGGTAGAGGTATAGCAAGAATTGATTATGATACCATGGATTCTTTAGCAGTTTCTACTGGTGATGTTG
>JBIOXM010000257.1:0-2173 GCA_044869655.1 Nitrososphaeraceae archaeon
AATTGATAAAAATTATAAAATTTTCGCAGAAGTATGATTAGAAATAAAAAGTTTTTAATGTTATTTTCAAACTGTCAAATTGTAATGATCGTGGATATCTTCTTCCATTATTGTTGGAAGCATTTGTTTTAGTTTCTCAAAATTGAACAAGAATTTATTTCCACTTTCAGTTATGGAATAATATCGTTTTTCACCATTTGTCATCTCCTTAATTAATCCACATTTTAATAAGAATTGTATGTACAATTTACACTGATCGTTACTAAGCATAGCTTTATACATAATTTTAGTGCGTGTTTCCATTCTAATGCATGAAGTTAGTATAGCTGCAATTACCTCATATCTACTGCGATTTTTCATCTTTATATAATAAAGTTGTTATTTAATATAATGAGTACGATACTATTAAATAGAAGATTATCTTGCAGTAAACATAAACAATTTATTTCCTTTTCTAATTTAAAATGATTTATATATAAAAAAAATTAGTATTTTTTTCACTTTATAAATTTTAGAGACAAATTAGTTACCATAATTATAATTTAGCCGTTTACTCTACTTCTTGAGTATTATCAATGTTACAGTGTTATTTTTTTATTTGCTGTAGTGCCTAAACCATTTAACAAATTTGTCTAAAGCAATTTTTCTATGAGATACTTGATTTTTTTTATTATTTTGACTTAATGTAGCAAATGTTTTATTATCATTAATGTTATCATTATTCAAGGGAATAAAAATAGGATCGTATCCCCACCCATCATCTGTTATTGTTGTTGATATTTTCCCTTTAATCTGACCAATAAAGGCTTTTGTAATAATTCCATTGTTGTAGACAAAAATAGATTTAAAAAAGGCGGTTCTATCTTTACTACCTTTTAAAAGATGAAGAATACCTCTATTGCCTAGAGATTTGAACACATATGATGAATATTGTCCTGGAAAACCATTTAAAGAGTTAATAAATAATCCATCATCTTCTATTATTATAGGTTTTTTGACAATATTATAAGCAGACTTTGCTTTCTCAATAGCAATTTTTTCTAATTTATCGTTTTGTATTTCGATAATATCATGTTTATAAAAATTTAAGGTTAAATCTGTTGCTCTGTCAGCTAAAATGGATTTTATTTCAGAGAATTTATGAATATTATTACTAACAAAAAATATTTTATTCATTGAAATTGGATTATAGTCAATCTTATTTAATATATTACAATCATCAAAAATATTTAGTAGTCATTGTTTCAAACTATATTAAACAATTCTTGCATATCTTCCTCTTGCTTCAATATCTTTGACTACTTTTAAAATTCGATTAAAATTATATTTAGTGGTTAATTGATATCCTTTCAAAAACCTTTCATATGTTTGGTCACAAATTTGTATATGTGCACTACTTAAAATTTCTTTTATTATCCTAATATCAGTAGCCATGTCTTCTATTCGCTGCGAGTAGAAAGAAAGACCAAAATCAATTAAATAAAGATCATCCTTCCGTTTTATAAAATTGGAAGTAGTTAAATCTCCATGTATTATATTCTGATTATGGAGAACAGAAACATATTTACCTATTTCAAATCCAATTTCAGGTGAAAGTATATCTTTCACATTGTCTCCATCAATGTATTCCATTATAATTTCAGCATGTTTTGGATCAAGAAAATATATAAAAGGAGTTTTTATTCCCGTTGTTTTTGCATCATTTAACATAGTTGCTTCATGGATAGTTCTTCGTCTTCTGATTAAATTGTCCAAAGTTATATTCCTATATTTTTTTGGATTTCTAAGTTTTGAAATCGCCATAGTTTTATACCACGGTATTAAATAAACATCTGCTTCTGCTCCTCTTTTTATAATTCTATAATGCAATAATAATATATCGATCTATTAAGAATAAAAATGTGAGTTCTATCGAACCAAGAAAAGGGGAAAAACTAGTTCTACAGGAGGATTGTTATGAAGATCACTTAAAGAATGGATTATTAACATTGACAAATCAACGGTTACTTTTTGAAAAAACTGAAGGAACGCTAGCTACTCTTTCCAAAAGAACAGAGGAGTTGTTACTTGATATTCCTTTGTTAGAAATTAAAGCATCAAAAGCAGAAGGATTTCTATTGAAAAAAATAGTCGTTATTACAGTACAAAATAATATCTATAAATTTGGTGTTCT
>JBIOXM010000258.1:0-2630 GCA_044869655.1 Nitrososphaeraceae archaeon
AAAATATCCTTTACATTGATTAAAGAGTAATTTTCAAAAGACTAGCGACTCCTGCAAGCTCAGCTATATGAATTAGTAAAAAATACGGCAATAAACCTTCAGCATATAAAGGTGCCATAGAAAAATATGCATAAACAACAATCAAATTTTGTATAACAAGCATGCCTGCAAAAAAGATTAAACCTATTGTAAATGTAGCTTTTGTTTTTAAATATATTTTTGCATAGAGGTATAGTAAAATGCTTAAAATAATAATAGTGGCCATACTTACAAGAGTATTTATATCCATTAAAATTGCCATATTATCTCATCCATTCTTTTCATTTCATTAACCAAATGTAAATGTGTAGATTTGAAATCCTTTTCCTTTAATATCAATTTCGATTGTATGTTCTCCATAATCGTTATTTGTTACTAAATTATATAGTCTTTGGTTATCTATCAGGAATTTTCCATCACTAGATGCATCTTTGCTTAAATTATTGGTAATCAAATTTCCATCTTGAATTACTGTAAAGTTACCATTCCCACCCGCTACTATATTCACAGATTTTGAATTATATTTCAATAACACACTTCCATTATTGCTTTGTAATTGCATGTGATCTGGATTATTCTTCCAGTTTCCTTTGAGATATATGGAGTTTAAGTTAATTTTTTCAGTATTATCGGGTAGATGGTAGGATACAGTTTCGCTAGGTTTATAGCCTTCTGTATTGCCTAATTGAGATCTTGCAAGTTCATATCCAAAGTAAAGTTCTGGAGATTGTATTCTTGAAAAATTAACATCTTGATATTCTAATTTTAGATCATTATCAATATTTTGAGACCTATTAAGAGTAATGTTGTTATTTATTCCTAGATGTGCTGTTCTCTCAGCAAGAAGATCTTGAATTACTTTTTCTGTTTCCTGATAGGATCCTTCTCCTATATGATCATATCTTATGTATCCTTCATCATCTACTAAATATTTTCTTGGCCAATATTTATTATCATATACATTCCATGTTTCCTTGTCATTGTCTTGTAAAACGGGATATTTTATTCCAAATTTTTCAACAGCAGATTTAACATTTTGAGTATTTTTTTCAAAATCAAATTCAGGTGTGTGTATGCCTACTATGACTAATCCTTTATCAGAATATTTATCGTACCATTCATTCAGATGAGGAATAGTTCTTATACAATTAATACAGCTATAAGTCCAAAAATCTATCAGTATAACTTTACCTTTCAGATCAGCAAGAGATATTGGCTTTGTATTAATGTATTCTGAAATTTTATTAAAATCCTTTGCTTTTTTGAATTGTGATTTGTCAATGTCCATTTTCTTCTTATTCTCGTCAATTTGTCCTGTTAGAGGTATAAATTTCTCAGCAGAAGAAATTGACTTCTTAGTTATATATGACTCTTGAGTGTTAAAATAAATCGCAAACCCAATTATTACAGATATTACTGCAATTGCCATAATAACTGCACTGAGATTATCTCTATTCATTATTTATAATCCCCTTTCTAAGTTGACGATTTCATTTACGAGGGGAAAGTTACCTAGAACATTTAATTGATTAGTAAATATCAATATTCCAAGAATTATTAAAAAGCTTCCCATTACAGGATTAAAATATTTCAAATATTTTACCATCTTTTTTAATAATTCAGTTGCTCTCGAAAAGAAAGCAGCTGTTATCAAGAAAGGGGTTCCTAATCCTAATGAATACGCTAATAATAAGTTGTATGCTTCTCCTGGAGAAGTTGCAGCAAGGGTAAACGTACTCCCTAAAATAGGACCTACACATGGAGTCCATCCTGCGGCAAAGGCAATTCCAAATACAAATGAAGTTATATAACTAGTTTTAAATTTAGGAATTCTGGTTAATTTTTTTTCAAAATTTAAGTTATTTAGCTTCGAAGATAATATTAGAAATACTCCAAAGGATATAATCACTATTCCACCAATTATTTGTAGGGTATTTTGGAAACTATTACCTATATTTACCAACACACTATTGAGGGCAACTCCCAAAACTGCAAACACTAATGAGAATCCTAATACAAAATAAACAGTATTTAAAAATATATTCAGTCTAGTAGATTTTTGTAAAGAAATAGGTTTTTTATTATTCCAGTTGTTAGAGGTGGAAATACTAGATCCTTGATTTCTATTATCAATAGAAGTCTGAGTTTTGTTTATGTTACTAACTTCATGAAGTGTTGTTCCTGATAGATAGGAAATAAAAGCAGGCAAAATAGGTAGAATACATGGAGAGAAAAATGATCCCATTCCAGCGATTGCCGAAATTGCTATATTAATTTCTGCCATGTTATACAATTTCATTTTCTTAATAAAAAGGATATTCCCAAATTAGACCCAAAATTTATCCAATTCTATTCAATATAGATAAATTATAGAATTCAAAATGATTCCATTTTATTTTAATGGCAATAAAGGCTACAAATGATATTACTAATATAGCATCTTAAATCAAAATAGAATACAAAAATCTTTTCATAATACTATTTATATGAATAATTTGTTAAATAACTAGTTAAAAAATTATGATCATAAATAAATAATTTTAAGGATCAACAATTCGTTCTTTACAAAGAAGAAACTTGCCAATTTTAAA
>JBIOXM010000259.1:0-2214 GCA_044869655.1 Nitrososphaeraceae archaeon
CTCATTATGAAGTTCTTGCATCTGTTGCAAAACAAGTAAAAAGCAGAAAATTTGGGACCCAAGTTAGAAATATACTGAAAGAAGAACAGAATCATTTAGAACTATGTACAAAATTAGCAAAACAAAATGTTACTAAAGAATAGCATATACATGTTATAGCTGTAGAAAAAGATACCCTTTTTCTTCATACCTATTCATTCAATTTGTACCTATTGAAGGCAATTAGCACTAATTTGGTAAACTGAATAACTGACTTAATCAATTGTATTACATGAATATCTATTCTTTATATCCCAGCCACCACATTTCTTTCAGTCGATTTTACTCAAATTGGAATTGCTGCTTTAGTAGTACATTCAACTATAGTTGATCCTTTTGTAATTTAGTTGTCGAAATTCATGTCAGAAATAAGAATTACATCATTATTATCTACCCATTCTTTTTGATTCTGCTTTTGGTAGTAAATTTAGATGCTCTAAATATTTCAAGTAAGGCTCAACTTTATTAAATGAACCAATTCCTTCAGATCCCCTTGTATGCATGTTGTAGCTTTTACATATTATCTAGCAAATTCAAAATTCCTGTTTCCACATATTGCAACTACTACATTACAATTTCGTTTGTATTTGTGTTTTTATCCATAAGATTTTCAAGTCTTTTAATATGCCAACTCCATCCTTTGTTATGATCATCGTATTGTAATCTATCTGCATTTGTGAATCCACTATGAATTAAAGTTAATTTTGTTTTATCCTTATATAGTTGTTCAAGCTTCCACGTAACAATAGTATTTTTATTATATTCAGGCTTTGTTGTAAAATTCCAAGTATAGGATAGCTCTTTATTTGGTATAAAACTAACAATCTCACCAACAATTTCATGGTCTTTATCTTCTTGTGTGCTTTCTTTTAAGAATCTAAAAGAAACTTTTCCACCTATCTTTGGTTCTATAGTTACTATATTAGGAAACCATTGAGTTAATTGTTCTGGAGTAATTAGAGCAGAGTATACTTTCTCTACTGGTGCATTAATTATTATTTCTTTTTTAAGTACATCATATTTATCACTCATTTTTTGTCTTTTCCTCTTTACTTTCTACAAACTCTTTAAGGCCTTCAAGATTATGTCCCCACATTTTATCAAAAAATTCTTTTATTTCTAGAGTTTTTTTAGGATTTATAGAGTATCTTTTTTTCTGTCCTTCTCTATTTTCTTTGATGAGATCTGCATCTTTTAAAATTCTTAAATTTGTGGATACTGCAGCCAAGGTAGTATCAAAATGCTTTGCTAATTCTGAAGGAAACATATCGTGTTCCTTAAGCAATAATAAAATTTGTCTTCTGTTATCCTCAGCTAGTGCTTTCCAAACAGAACCTGTCATTATTATAATAATATAATTAAAGAACTATTTAAATATTTAAATATACATATTGTATATAATGTGTATGTATTCAACATCTCTAAAACAATACAATAGGGGATGGACTTTATTTTTAAAGGAGTTGACTAACTATTGTAGAAAACTTGAAAATAAAGAAAAGGAGGCTTTGCAAAAACAATGACTTACATTTTAGAAAATCACAAAGTTGTTTCTGAAAGTGAATGGATAGAAGCTCGTAAAGAACTACTTAAAAAAGAAAAAGAATTTACTGCCTTACGTGACCAGCTTAGTCAACAACGAAGAGATCTACCTTGGGTTCAGGTCAATAAAGAATATGTCTTTGATGGACCAAATGGAAAACAAACATTGTCAGAACTTTTTGATGGACGAAGCCAGCTAATAGTATATCACTTGATGTATGATCCTACATGGGATGCAGCATGTCCGTCATGTTCTTTTTGGGCAGACAATTTTAAGGACATGATTGTACATTTGAACCAAAGAGATGTGACCATGATAGCAATTTCTAAAGCACCTTATAACAAGGTAGATTCATATAAAAAGCGGATGGGTTGGGATTTTAAGTGGGTTTCTTCCTTTGATACAGGTTTTAACCGTGATTATTATGTATCATTTACATCAGAAGAATTAGAAAAGAAAGAAGGTTTCTACAATTTTACTATACAGGATCCAGCTGTTTCAGAACTGCCTGGAGTAAGTGTTTTTTATAAAGATCCATCAGGTAAAATATTTCACACATATTCTGCTTATGCACGCGGAATAGATATATTGAATAATACATACAACTATCTTGATCTAGTTCCAAAGGGACG
>JBIOXM010000260.1:0-5725 GCA_044869655.1 Nitrososphaeraceae archaeon
TGTAGCTTATCGTTACCCATCGATTTTTCAGCTTTGGTATAGCCTTCCTGCACAAGTCAGCTGATACCACATCACATCATTCAACAGCATTTTATTACTGTCGAACTGAGTGTAGACAGTGTCTAATTCTATTACGAGATTTCCATATAAGAGAGTTATTAAGAGAAGTTATATAATAATATTATATAACATTTATTCCTTTCAATTAAAGTTGATTTCTAACTCCTGATATTTTTACTATATGTTTGTCTTTCGGAATGAATATATCCATATTGATTGTTTTACCATTCATAGTAACTAATTTATTTTCATATTGTTTACCATCCAATAAAATTTCTATCTTTTGGTTTGAAGAAACCTGTGGAATCTTGAAATTAGTAGTTCCCCCAGAGGGATTATATGGCTTAACCTCAAAAATAATACTATCTGATGAATTCTCGTATCTAAAATCGCTAATCAGAGAAGCACTTTCTAAATTAAAAACAAGAAATTCTCCTTTTCCAATCTCCATTGTAGAGATAGGAGAATTGATATCCAATCCTGCACAACTATAATAATAAACACCATCTTTTATAGCAGGGTCAGGAAGAATTTTGTATCGAACATCTTTCCCTGGATAAATAAAGGGAATTATAAAGCTTTTTACAGAATCGATTTGAGTTCCATTAATTGAATGAACAGAAGCGTATACTGCAATATTTTTAATTATATTAGGACCGGTGTTTTTGATTGTACCTACTAGAGCCTTTTCATCGCCAGTAGCAAGATTGGAATAATTCTGCGTTAAATCCATGAAAAATGGCTTTGCTACTTCTTTTGTCTCAATCGGATAGGCAACCCCATTAAAGAATTCATTACCCTTAATAGTAAACTTAAATGGAGCAGAAACATATGGATATATTACATTAGTAAATGTATTGCTTGTTAAAATTGAAGATTGTTTATCTGTTTGAGTCACATTGACACCTATTTTAACTTCTATAGGTGTACCTGCATTATTCTGTACTACTCCTATTAGATTCCACTCTCCATTTAAATCTTTAAAAATTTTTTGGTCTACAATAGAAATTGGAAATTCTCCAAATGATTTGGTAGGTACTAGAATAATTATTATAGAAAACAATATTATAATAGCCAAAGATGGAACTATTTTTTTATAAAACATACTACTACTAACCTTCATGAATTAAAAAATGATATAATATGATCGGGATTAAATTTCTTTTCATAGATCATTTACTATTTATTATTTTCTTTTCTTTTTTCCAATTGTTATTATATTATTTACCTTAATTACTCAACGGTTTACGATGTTTTTATCAACAGCATCATCGTTACTCATCGAATTACTTGAAGATGAAGATGACGATTCTGTATTACTGATACCGTCTTCTTCCTTAATAATGTCTGATTCTTCACCACTATCACTAAATCCATTAGTAAAAGACCTTTCTATACTTTCACTAGATGCTCCTTGGTCATTAGATTCTACTAGATTTTTCCTACTACTAATCTTATTATTGTCATCAAGATCTTTTGTATCTTGATTTTCAAATATTGGTATTTCACTGTCTTGAGACTCTTTATTATCATCAGGTATTTCTTTCTCAATCCTAGGAAGATTTCTGCTTAAATCGCTGAAAATATCATTATTAGACTCTTCTTCTTTTTCTTCTTTATTTATGCCAGAAATCTCTTCTCCTCCTTCTTGAGCTGAATAAGATTGATAACCAGGCAAAGTGATAAAAATAAAAACACCCCCTATTATTATATACGATAATAAGGATAAAGAGTAGTTTATCAGTTTATTCAAATTTTTCTTTCTGCTATTTATTATTATCTCTTCTTGTTATAAAGATATCATATGATCATGTATAGCAGAAGACGTTTACATACAGTATTTAGAAGTACAATATATAATTACTCTTTTTATTCATAAAAAATTATTTTTATACCCTAAAAAAAGAAGTATATTTGTTGGCGGGTTTAATTCAAAAATTTTCATTGGTTTATTTTGTCTTTTTTATAATGTTATTGATATTACAGATATCTCTATCATCTATTTATTCACAAGTGGATGAACCAGTTATCTCCGAAAGTGTAGGTAAGCCATTTTTACCAGTAGGTAGTTATCCTGTTGGAATTGGAATAAATTCTGTTACTAACAAGCTATATGTTGCAAACCAATTTTCTAACACAGTTACAGTGATAGACGGCAATACAAATACTATTGAAACTACAATTCCAGTTGATAACTTTCCATATGAGTTAGAAGTAAATCCCTATACTAATAGAATATATGTGACCAATAGAGGTTCGAACACTGTTTCTGTTATTGATGGTTCTACAAACCAAAGACTATCAAATATTAATGTTGGCGTATCCCCTGTAGGGATATCAATAAATCCTTCAGATAATAGAATATATGTCTCAAATTTAGGTTTAGGTAAAGAATCATCTTATCTATCAATAATCGATGGTATTAGTAATAAAGTTACAAATACTGTGGAATTAACTGGCCTTTTTTATGGTGTAGCGGTAAACCCATTAACAAAAATGATTTATCTTTCTAATCTAAAAAATCATACTGTATCTGTTTTAGATGAAAAAACGAATAATATCTTAAATAATATTACAGTAGGTTATCTACCTACAGGAATAAATATAAACTATAAAAAAAATTTAATTTATGTAGCAAATTATGGTTCGGATTCCATTTCTGTAATAGATGGAAACACAAATAAAATCAACTCAACAATAAAAGTTGGACAAAACCCAGTAGATATTGTAGTAAATCCATTAACAAATAAAATATATGTTTCTAATAATAGAGACAATACAGTATCTGTAATAGATGGAGTAACTAATAAAAAAATTAAGGATTTATCAGTTAAACCAATTAATAATAAAAACAGCCATGGGAATAATGATCCTATTCTTGATATACCTATAAATCTAACTTTTCCACTTTTAGCTAATAAATTATCTCTTAATCCTGATACAAACCAGATTTATATTACAAATACAGTTTCGAACGGAGTTATGGTGATTGATGGAAAGACTGATAGTGTAGTTGTCCAGTTATCTGTAAAAATAATACCAGAAAATGCAGGAACCGTAGAATGTAACACTTCAAAGTTACCATCTCAAAGTTTTTGGTTGCATCCTATAAATACCGAAATAAAATGTACTGCATATGCATCACGAGGATACTCATTTGATTTTTGGTCAAATATGATCTCAGATAATAATAATCCTCTAACGTTAAACGTAACAGAAAATAACTTATTAGTAGGTCATTTCAAACCCGCTATCTCAACTGAAACATATATTGGAATGGTAGCCGCTATAGTTGGTTCAACCTCTATATTTGCAGGTTGGTATTACAAAAGACGAGAAAGGAGTTATCTTAATAAAAGCATGAATAGAATAGACTTTACTTATGATGCTTTAAAAAACAACAAAGTAGAAGGAGTTAAACAATTGGAAGAACTTAGAAAAGAAATAACTAATTTATTTAAAAAGGGAAAGCTAACAGACTCACATTATAATATTCTTGATAAAAGAATCTCTGAATTAATTAATTCTCTTTTAAGAATGGACTGATATATTTAGGCAAAAATATTTAACACAAAATTAAGAATTTACTTTTTTAGTAAATTTTAATATAAATATATAATAGCTAATTCTATATTTGTTTGAGTACTAGATGCTAGCTTCGAAAATAGCACTTTTAAATAAATAAATAAATAATTAATCATATTATCTTCTTCATAGTTATCATATTCACTATGTTATTATTAAGCTAAAGAAATTTAAATTAAATTATGAATAAAATTTTTTTTTTAACAATTGTTTGTTTTGCATCTTTTATATTGTTATCTTTTATAGTAATTAATAAGTCAAATAATTTATATTTTAATAATATTATAAACGTTGATATATCTCTTTTTAATGCGATAAATGAATTTCATGTGAAATTGCCGGCGGAGGTTAATCAATTTATGATTATGATTACTCTTTATGGAAGAGAAATTTTTTTACCTTGCATACTGCTATTGATTTTCATATTTGGAGATAAAAGTGGAAGAAAAACAGTAATTATAACAGGAATCTCTATTTTAATCTTGATTCCCCTTGTTTCTATAACTAAAGATTATATTGAAAGACCAAGACCTCTTGTTCCTGGTATTGGTACGCTAATGTCTGCAGATACTAACTATTCATTTCCCTCCGGACATTCTACTCTTATAGTTGCTGGCTCTATAACTCCCTTAATTTTATATAAAGGAAATAAATATACTAAAATTTTGCCTATTGTTTTAATCATTGATGCAGGATTGGTAAGCTTTTCAAGAATTTATGTTGGAGTTCATTATCCATTCGATGTTTTAGGGGGATTTTTTTTAGGAAGCGCAATATCATTGTTCATAATTTATCTTATAAATAATATACCAAAAATTCGAACTATAATAAGTACTTATAAATTTAAAAATTTTTGAATGATATTATAGAAATTTAAAACTTTATATCTTTCCCAAAAGGCGATTTGGTAGGTAAATTCCAATTATATTTCATTGCTAACAGTCTAAATAATGTAATAATAACTATACATATAACCATAGAAATATAGTAATTGAAACCAAAGTATAACAGAATATAAAAGATAAGAATTCCTAAAAAACTTGCTGATGCATATAACTCTTTAATGAATACTAATGGAATTTCTTTCACAAAAATATCTCTAATTATTCCTCCACCGATAGCGGTAAAAATACCTGCTAAAGACATAGCTAGAAAATTCAATCCCAACGTCTCATAAGCAATACTGGAGCCTATTATAGTAAAGACTCCCAAACCTATTGCATCAAACTTTAAAAATAATTTTTCACGTTCCTTAAAAAAAGGATGTAAAAAAAATACAATAATACCTGTTGCTACAGCAATAGTTAGATAATAAGGATCTAATATAATTTTAGGTGGCAGTCTATCCAATAAAAGATCTCGGATTAGCCCCCCAGCTAAACCTGTACTACTAGCTAATACTATAACCCCTACCATGTCCATCTTGTATTGAATAGCTCTAAGTGCACCAGTTACAGCAAATACCATTACACCAAATAAATCTAATATATGAAGTAAAAAGGGAAATGAGAAAAAAATATTATCCAATTATAAATATTAGTTATTCTTAATATTTATTTAAATTTATTAATTTCTCTTTACTATTAAAACCTGTTTAATTCTAGACTATTTTAATGTAATAATTTTGGAGATTTATTTCCTTATTGTTTAATACAATATCAACTTATGCAATAGAATAAACAAATCCTATATGAACACCATCTATTTCTTCAATTAAAAATACTCATTGTAGTATAACTTATGCTTTCTGTGTTTTTTATTATTATGAAGTAGTACTTCGATTAGGGGTGATTTGAAATTTTTCCATAATATAAGCTTATTAGAAATGCTTCATGCTTTGACATTATCTCTTTCATCATCCTTGGAGAGTGTTCTAAACTTATAACTCCTTTTGGTGCTAATTTTTCGTTTTCATAAGTATTAAAAACTTCTCTTTATAGCTTCTCTAGCAGCAGATTGTAATTGATTTATAACCATGCTTAATCACTCTTGTACTATATTAGACCATAACATTAATATTTTTAAAATAAAAACTTTATCAATCAAATAATAATTTGGATGATCTAAGCGTCATTATTTT
>JBIOXM010000261.1:0-7301 GCA_044869655.1 Nitrososphaeraceae archaeon
ATCTGCAGACTCATCATCACCGCCTAATTCTTCAAATGAAGTTTGGTCAAAATCTTTATCAGATTCTTCAGCTTTGACATCTCCTTGTTGATCAGACTCATCATCACCGCCTAATTCTTCAAATGAAGTTTGGTCAAAATCTTTATCAGATTCTTCAGCTTTGACATCTCCTTGTTGATCAGCACTATTTTGTTTATCATCAGCAGCATTGGCGAATTTGAAGGATAAAGGAGATTTAATACTTGGAGTAAGATCTGATAGCATTTGGAATGGCGAAGAAGTTACCATAACGGTAGATATAATCAAGAAAAATGCGAGCATACTTATTGGATAACGGAGATTTTTCTGTTTTTTCATTATGAACATAATCAAATAAAACAACTATTAAAAACTTTAGTTACTCATTGTTTTATAATTTTTTTCTACTTTTTCTTCTTGAAAAATAATCTGTAGTATTCATAAAGTAAATGTGATAATAAAATTATTCAATGAGTAGGTTAAAAAAGAAGAATGTTATAATTTCAATATAAGTATACTTATTAAATAACTTTCAAAATATCGAAAATTATGGCTATTGATTTGAAAGTCCTTTATGTTATTTATTAAGTATATAAATTAATCATATCCAATAATTAGAAACTTTCGTATTTTATTAAATTATAATTATAAGAGGCATTTTCCTCAATAAATTTATTTTGAGGGATTTTTTCTATTCCATTTTTTTTGGTTTTTAATGAAGCCATGACGGCTCCCACTCCAAAGCTAAAAGCCCACAATGGATCACGCTCTTTGATGAAGGCACAAGTAAAGGCAGATGAAAGAATATCTCCTGCACCTGTAGAGTCAGAAGTATTTACTTTATTGATTTCAAGCCAATAATGTTTACCTTGATGTAACATATGAATTCTTTGATTTTCTGAAAAAAGAGCGTATTTAATAGTATTATTTACTTTTAATTTTCGAAGTGCGTTTATATCATTTCCTCCAGAGAAACAATAGAGTTCTTGGGGATCCAATTTTATTGCATCAATGTTTTTAAAAAATGTTGGATCTAAACTTTTGTATAGAATAACTTTACTGTTTGTGTCTATTGTTCTAGTATATCCTTGTGGATCTAACATTAAAAAATCGTAATTATGGTTATTTATTAAATATTCGAGAACAAAATTTGGAACTTCATCGAAAACTGGACTAACAATCCAACCATTAGTCTTAATATAAGTCACATCAGAAAGTAAAATAGGGTCGCATTTGTCTAATAAATACAAATCTCTATCTAAGCCATTAAGTTTCAAAATAAATTTTGTTGTTGGAGACTGTGAAAGTGAATTGTTATCAATTTCAAAATTGGACTTTTTAAAAAACAATAATTCATTATCATTCAAATCTTGTCCAAATTTAGTAACTAGCCTTACTTTAGCTCCAAATTGTTTAGCGATTAAACCACAATAACAAGGAGGTCCTCCTAAACTATAGGTAAATTGGTTATTTTCATAAATTATTTTATCCTTTACTATATTCGAAACAATTGTTATCTTCATTTTAGCATTATGTTTTATTTTATAATATTAACTATTGTAATCTAGTAATTTAACATTACAAGTTTAAAAAGAAAACTTCCATCATAATACATTTCATTAACCTGTATATATTACTCTTTATTTATTTCGAAAAAATTTTTTATGTTAGATAAGTACCTAATTTTATATTAGTCGACCAAAGTATAGGACTATAATATTAGTAAATTATAATAATAAAAGTGAAGATATAGAAATAGTCTTTGAATAATAATACTAATAATAAGAATAATTATCACCAATCACTAAAAAATGGACATTATATTAATCTTCTAACATATAAAAAAAATGGAGAGACAGTATCTACTCCAGTTTGGTATATTTTTGAAGATAAAAAAATTTTCATTCGTACTAGTAATAGATCTGGAAAATTTAAACGAATTAAAAATAATAATAATGTTAAATTTGCATTATGCAACATTCGGGGACAGTTAAAAGGAGAATGGCATAATGGATTAGCAAAATTCGAGCCTAATAATATATCCGTTTTTCCCAAAATAAACAAAAAATATGGTATTATTGCTCATCTTATTAACATATTATACAAAATCAAAAAAATGAAAATTATTATTTTATCCATAGAATTGCTAGATTAAATGTTAAGTATCTATTAGAAAACTCCGAATATCTCACTAGTTAATTGTGATAGTTCTAGCCACAAAATTTATTAAACAAATCATTGTTAATGTATTAAAAATATTATATTAGTAAATTTGCCTTAAGATTTGATTTTCTGACAACTTTATTCGAGGTTCAAATTAATTTACAGACTATACAAAATAGGCATCTTCTTTTTTATTTATTCTTTTGATTGAAAAATGGCAATAAGATAAATAGTATTTCTAATTATAAATTAGATTTTCGTTAAAATAAACCATTTATCCATGAAGTATCAATAAGTAAAATGGAGTTTGGATAATAGTGTTCTCTTTCTACAATTTCAATTCTAATTATTAGTGAACTAAAACCTGACTTGTGCTTTTTCTTTCTCCATGAGCTGTCATTCTTAAAACGATTCTATAAGGGCTCTGTATGTACCACAACTTTAGAGGCTCCAGTATCTCTCATTATCATTTGTTGAACATCAGTGGCAATCTGATGAGCATCATAAATTGAAAGATCACTTGGATTTAAAGATTGAATTGTTATTGTTAAAGTAATATGTTGCTCGCCCTCCATATCTACTATTCCAATATCCTTACAATCTACTACACCTTCTATTTTAAAGCAGGATTTACGAATTTTTTCGAGGTATGAAGAATGAACTTCTTTTTCAATTCCGATTTTTTTAATTTCCTCTGTTTCAAATTCAATATGAGTTGTTATATATTTTATAAGTGGAATATCATTCCTGACTTTGGACTCAAAAGTTTCTATAATATTATGAGCGGCTCTAAGATCTAATCCACTATCCACTTGAACGTCTAAATATAAATGTAATAATCGTTTACTATTATTATTATTTTTGAGTCTCATCTCTTTCTTAATTTCATTTTTAATAGGATTACTGTTATGACCTTGGCTTAAATTACTTTCATTGAAATTTTTATTGTTTTGTTTATGGGAATGGGATGGTAATTGTGAGAAGAATATTGAATGTACATTTTTAATTCCATCAGTTTCGGAGGCAATTAATCTTACTATATCAGTTAAGGTCTCTGACTCAGATTCTATTGCATCCACATGAACTAAAACATCGGAATTTGGGATCAGTTTTCTGATTTTGTCTTCTACAGTAGTAGCAATTTTATGTGCTTTATCATGAGTTGATGTTCTGGGTACTTCAATATGAAGATCTATGAAAAGTGCAGAGCCTACGTTTCTAACTCTAATATCATGGGCTCGATTCACTCCCTCTAGTCCCGAAATCGATTCCAAGACTATATGATTAATGCCTTTAGGAGCCTTATCTAAAAGTACGTCTATAGTACGTTTACCTAGCCCTAGAGAGGTATATATTATCATACATGAAATTATTAATGCAGCATATGCATCTGCATTCGGTATTCTAAAAAATAATACTGTAGAAAGTCCTACAATAACAATCAAAGAAGATAGCATATCTGCTCTAAAATGTAAAGCATCCGCCTCAATGGCTTGACTGCCATATTTGCGAGCAACTCTAAACAAAGTTTTTGATCTCCAATAATCAACTATTATCGAAAATATCATTATTGCGAATGAAAAAAATGTTATCTCTGGCTCAATACTTTTAACGAAAATTCTTTCCAAGCCTTCATAAAAAATATACCCTGCAACAAGAAAAAGAAGTAATATTTCTGTCAGACTAGCAAGACTCTCAATTTTAGCGTAACCATATGTAAATTTTGAATCAGGAGGTCTAATTACAATTCTAATTGCATAAAAAGTCATTAGAGCAGCAAGTACATCGAGGCCAGAATGGAATGATTCGGAAAGAATTCCAAGGCTATTTGTATAAAATCCGATAATAAGTTTTAATATTGCAAGGATCGCTGATGCTAAGAGGGAAGTTATGACTATACGTTTTTTTTCTTTATACGAAAACTCTCCGGTTTTTTTGAACAGAGACTTATCATTTTTTTTCTTTTTATTGGATGAACCAGTCTCATCATTATTTGGCACAACTAATATGATCTTAATTTAAAGAAATATAAATAGTATTTAAATATCTCGAATAAAATAAGATTTGATTTAAATTTTTATATAAAAAAGATTTTTTTATTTCTAATCTAAATCAATTGAGAAATAGGATTTAGTTTAACAAATTCCTTAACCATATATAATAGGTACGAATGGCTATGAAATAGGTTCTGTCAACTTAAGGAATTAATAGCTCCTTTATTATTAGCAGAGGATTATCCTTTGTTACTATAGTATATTATTGTACATTGATATAAATAGTTGTATCCAATTATACACATGAACATTATTATTATTACAATCTCTCGTTTTACTTTTACTCGGATAGTAATCATCAAAAAATTCTGTTCTATCCTTAAAGTATTATACTACTCTCTTTTGACAAGTTTTTTTTCTAATGGTCAATGCAGATAATATTTTCATCCAACTACATTGATGCTTCATTATACCACAAGTACCTCCATTGATATAAACTGTATTTGGGTATATTTCTCAACTAATGATCTGATGAATTTTTCAGCATCAACTATGTTTCTCTTATTTGATATGTGAATTCCAATAACAGCACTGCACTGGTCCAATACAAAAACACAACCAAAAGTATTGGCTACCAATCTGTATAACAGTTTCATCTATTATGAAAGCAGATATTCTTTTACGGTTGTAAATCTGCAAAGAACCAAACCTTTGAATCCAATTCCATATGGATACATAGGCTCTTTTCTAATCCTGAAAAATTGTTAGTGCCTTGGAAGTATTTCTGAAATTCAAACCAACAAGAAAGTACAAATACACAGAATACATTACGACAAGTGCGGATTTTCTATTTCTCTCAATCAAACCTAATTTGTATACTAGATAAGAAATAGAATGTACACAACTAAATCTAGATCGTTAAGTTAACATAGCCATTAAATATATTAAATAATTTAAATATTAATATAAAGTATATATATAAGAATTTTTTATTGGAAAGATATCATTTTATTTTTAGGCGGCAATATTTTAATATCCTATATTTTAATTGTTTCATATTTTGAACATAATGTCATGTGAGATCCTGTTTTGAAGGATCCTCTATTAAAGTATAAAATAATTGCTGAAGGATTATCAGATCCTACCAGTATAGTTTTTGTTGATGATGATATGTTAATTCTGGAAAAACGAGAAAAAATATGATTATTGTCTGGTCAACAATTAATGGAAAACCCAGTTTAAGAATTTGATGTTGACACAAAAAGTGAAAGAGGTCTATTAGGTATCGAAAATAATGGTAGAAACATTTTCATTTATCTAACTGAGATAACTAATGGAGGTTTTCTTAAGAATAGGATCTATAAATTTTTATGGAATGAAAATAAACTAACAAATCAAACATTCCTTAGTGATTTGCCAGCCCGACTTAGACCAAATCATAATGGAGGTAAATGAGTTAGAAAGGAATAGTAACGCTAGTAATAATAATAATTTGTATATTATTATAGGTAATCTTAATCACAGAGGAATTTTACAAAATCTGTTCTCAGGATAAACCCCACAATACTAGAGTTATTTTGAAGATAAATTCCAAAGATGGTTCTGCTCTAGAATCAAATCCATTTTCTTCGGATCCAATTACTGCCAAATATTTTGCTTATGGTATAAGAAATAGTTTTGGCAACACACTTCATCCTCTCATGGGTACAATTTGGCAAACTGAAAATGGAGCTAGTAAATATGATGAAGTTAATATAGTTAAGCCAGGTTTCAATAGGGGATGGATTCAGGCAATGAGACCCATCGCTCCATCTGAATCAAATTTAGATGACCTTCAAATGTTACCTAATTCGATATACTTGGATCCACAATTAAGTTGGCGAGATCCAGTTGCTTTAACATATATAGAATTTATTAATCCAACAAAGTTAGGTGAAAAGTATAATAATATTTTGTTATTAGGAGATTACAATCAAGGCAATCTATATATCGTATCGCTTGATAAAAAAGAGAGAAATTTTATTAGATGAGTCCAATACACATCTTTTAGACAAAGTAGTTGATGGCGATGAAGAATCCAATTCGCTTATATTGGAACTGATTTTGGTGGTATTAGCGATAAAAAACAGGTCCAGATTGCTATCTTTATGTATTATCGTTTAATGATGGTAAATTATATATGATTTTCAAATAATAAAAAATAGTATCTCCAATTCTATCTATAACCTATGAATTTGTTTTCTATTACAAAAAGATTAGCATGTACATATTAAACAATCATTACAATTACTATCATTAATTAAACAATTAAACAAATATCCATAGTTCTATACACCATTTTGTTATGGAGAATTTATACCTTAAATTCAACATCATATTCTAGATACAACCCTTGGCACAAAAAATATATTATAACTGATATAAAAAATTGGTTTGATCTTGGTTAAATTCCCAATAATAATCTCAAATGACTTTTAAAAAACATTTAGCATGTCGACTCACTTTCTTAAAAGGAGAAATGGATCTATAATGGTTACAGACTATTATTATAATTAATAGTTTTAAAATAATTACTGAGATTTATATGATTGTACAAGTCAGGATTATCTTTCCTAACTAACGATTACATAATCTTAGAATTAAATTGATTTTCAAGCCTATTGAAATGTATAAATTGGTAATAATCCTATAAAATTATAAATAGATTGATACTAGTTACTTGCTTTATAATACTACTTTCTTTTAATTTGGTTACTTTAGAATCTATCAATGCGCAAACCAACTCTACGACCATTTTAGAGAATGAGGCGTTAAAAAAAACTTCACCTGAAAAACCAATTGTAGAAGTATCTATTGAAGGGACACCTAAGAACGACAAGATCCGAGGTGGTGATGGAAACGATGAGATAAATGGTGCTGATGGTAATGATAATATATATGGTAAAGAGGGAGACGATGAAATTGAAGGAGGAAAAGGTGATGACATTTTATATGGTGATGGAGGAGATGATAGTATCAATGGAGGCAAAGGCAATGACCAGTTAGTGGGAGGGATCGGCAAAGATAAATTGGAAGGTGGAAGCGGATCAGATTTATTTGTATGTGATGAAGATGACAAAGTTATTG
>JBIOXM010000262.1:0-2157 GCA_044869655.1 Nitrososphaeraceae archaeon
ATAGAAAAGATCTTAATGGGCATTGCCTTATAAATACTAGAAGCACTTGTTAATTTTGATGAAATTCGTTCAAATATCAGATTTACATGTAGGAGGTCTATTTAAACAAGAAGCTTTCAATATGCTAGTAGAGGAAATAAATGAACTTCATCCAGATGCAATAATTATCTCTGGAGATTTGACAGATGAAGGTCTAATTTTTCAATTTAAAAAAGCATCAGATGAAATTAAAAAATTTACATGTCCGAATTTAATAATCTTTCCAGGCAATCATGATTATCGTCATACTGGATATCTACTTTTTCAAAAGTATTTTCCTTCATCATCAAAAAAAGTATATGAATTCAAATCAGAAAAGGAAAATGTTGTTATTTTTTCTTTAGATACTGCATTACCTGATCGAGATGAAGGAGAAGTAGGTGATAGTCAGAATCTTTGGATAGATGAGGTACTAAAAACCTATGACAATAATGTTATAAAAATTGTTGCAATGCATCATCATTTAATAGCTATACCGGATACAGGTTTTACTAATTTAGTTGGTATTTTAGATTCTGGAGATGTTTTAAGAATTTTAACTGAAAATAGTGTTTCGCTAGTCTTATGTGGACATAAACATAGACCATGGTTATGGAATTTAGGAAATTTAAAAATTGCTTATGCAGGAACATCATCTTCTTGGAGATATAGAGGCATATTTGAAGATACATATAATATTATAGAAGTAAAAGAAAAAAACATACATATTGATATAAAAATAGTAGGTGGAATAAGATTTCCAATATCTGAATTGGTCGAAAAATATGAACCAGAAAAAAGACTCCCATTTTCCAAATAGAGTAGAACGATATACACTAACTATTTATAGATACTTTACAATTATTGAAATTTCCCCTCAATTATTGGTTTTATAGGTACTTGTTCCTTTCTTAATTTGAGTTTTGTAAATATATCTGATGAGAATAAATTTTCTTTTCCTTCTTCCGTTTCAATATCTAAACCTATTTCCTGTTTTATCACATCTTTACCTTCTCGGGCACCGATAAGTATTATCTGGGCATTTTGATAATTTATAAGTGCTAAATTTTGGGATAGCGGAAGAAATTTTCCGTCAGTTTTAGTGAGATAGTTTCGAACATCTTCAGGATACTTTGGATGCTCAGCTTCCGCAGTAGTATATCCTTCTGAAACTGGTTTATATGGATTTATTACGGTAATAATATAACTTGCCTCTTTTTGTATTCCTAATTCTTTTTGAGCTTCACCAATCTCCTGAGGCATTTCAAGGATAAATGCTAATTCAGCATGATTTTGATGTTCTATTATTGCATATTTTCCTTCCCCGACCGGTCTAGCTGCATCACCTTTTTTATATTCATCAGCAGTTAGATCTTCAACTAGTCTTTGAGAATCATAGAAAATACCACCTACTTGCGCCCAAAATCTTTCTGAGGATCTAGCTTCTGTTTTTCTAATTTCAGGAAGTGATTTTTTACCTATAATAAATAGCCTATAAATTTTCTTTTCCTTTGGATTATTATCATTATTAGTATCATAATCTATTATTTTTTGCTCTTCTTCAGGGCATAGAACCATATAAAATCTTCGTACATCATCTATACTTTTTATATCCTTAGCAGATACTTTAGGTCTAAAAAAAAAGAAAATATCTCCTTGTTCTAGTATTTTAACATCTACTTTGTCACTCATATACAACTACTATTATATCAAGGAATCAAATTATAAAATACTTTAATATTTTAGAAGATTTTATTTTCATAACTTTTTAAAACTATTCATTGTATAAACATCAACCAATAAGAATTTAAATTGATAAAATTATGTGATTCTAATACTCATTACATAAACCCAAATAATATTAACGGTATATGTTTCACGGACTGTTTCAATCCAATATTTTTATTCTATGTATTCTTTTACCATTTTATTTTAATAAAGTATGATGAATTGCTTTTGCTATAACATATATAAGAAAACCCATTGAAAGATATGAGATAAAATAAGAAATAATCTTTGTAGTAATCTTCAATTTATAATATATTATTGAAATTATATGAATAAAAACTTTTTAGAAGATATAATATAATTATCAAACTATTTGATTCTTCGTTGATATGACAAGAAGTTTAAAGAATA
>JBIOXM010000263.1:0-9661 GCA_044869655.1 Nitrososphaeraceae archaeon
GATTCTTCTATCAATAAACACGGTACAAAACATTATCAAGAAACAGATCATCCTGTTATAAAATCCTATGAACCTGGTGAAAATTGGAAATGGTGTTATGAAGATAATCTCTTTGTTGAATGAAATAGAATAACCATATGATTCTTTAACAAATTCACTTGTTATGTTAAATATTGTAGTCATATTATTATGAGTATTTTTTGTTGGAATCTTAATCTTAAAGTAAAGAATTACAACAGGTTCATTGAGGCTCATGTAATACAATACATGTCCTCTAGTTTGGTTTTTTCAGTCCAAAGAACTCCAAACAGAACCTGCTGAATAATTTTGGCCAACACTATTAAAATAAGTTAGTATCATTCTCTGGATATTCTAAACTTTTAGCAACTCACTATTGAATTTTAAGATTAAGATTAGTGAAAAATTAATTACTAGTAAGAATAACACAATGATAATTTTATTTGAATTTATTCTATTACATGAACATAATTGTATTACGCCCATATTTTATCTATTTTTGTACGCTTTAAGCAAGTTGAAAACTTATCCTTAAATATCATAGTTACCTTAGAAGAATTTGTCTGGATGTTTAAGAAACCTATAGCCATAGTGGATGATGAGAAAGAATTAGTGAATTTGTACAGTGAAGCCTTACAAATGAGTGGCTATGTTGTTAGCTGTTTTAGTGATCCAATTTTGGCATATGAGCATATCAAGGATAATCCTGACAAGTACTCATTAATAATTACAGACTATAAAATGCCTTACATGGATGGATTATTCTTCGCTACCAAACTGGCTGAAATTAATAAAAAATTGAATATCATTATAATGATTACTGATCATGATGATATAAAATGTAATTATAAATTTAATATTATTAAAAAGCCTGTATCAATATCTAAATTAATTAAATTCGTCAATGAAAGTATATCAATTTCTATTTCAAGAAAAAACAAGCTCTAAATCCAATATAATTGTATATTTGATATCCTACGAAAATTTTTTTTAAGATTAAATAGAATAATAAAAAACATACTAATCGGTAAAAGATATGGTTAATATTTAATATTACTTTTAATAAGTATTGATCTTTATAAATATGAATAACTTTATCTAAAATACACTTTTTCGTAGGGTTTCTGTAAGCCTTTGTAATGCAGGGGATTTATCATTAATATCTATATGAATATCCAATATACAAAAACATTCAGTATTACTTTCTGCGTAAAGCAAAGCATCTTCAAATTGTTCTTCTGTTTCTACAATGAATCCTTTACCTCCCCCTACTATCTTCGGGATTAAATTATATTGCCAAGTAGGTATATCGTTAAAACTACCATCTAAAATCGATCTTTCTGTACCATATCCACCATTGTTTAATACAATCACAATAGGATTCAAATTGAATCTTAATGCCGTAGAGATTTCCATGCCGGTCATTTGAAAAGCACCGTCGCCAACTATAACTAGAGGTCGTAATTTTGGATTGGCTAGTTGAGTTCCAATACTTGCAGGTACTGCAAAACCCATGGAAGCATAATACGCAGGAGATAAAAACTCAGTTTTACGATGAATTACTAAATCTGTACCTCCAAATAAAGCATCACCAATATCAGCCAAGACTATCATATCATCTTTTAGAAATGAATTAATACACTGAAACAGACGTTTAATGGTAATTTTTTGTCCTTTTATAGCAGAAAATGATTCGTGATTATGAGACATTGGATTATTAATAAATTCTATACGTTCTTTAATATCCGTAGATTCAATCAAGGTAACAATAAAATCCTTTAAACTGATCTCTTCATAATTATGGTATCTGACAGAAAATTTTTCACTGTTTATATAAATACTCTTTTTTTGATCGATTTTTGCGGTAAATCCTCCAAGATCAATATCTGTCATTAATGCACCCAGAAGGATCAAACAATCACTAGATTCTACATATTCCCTAACAGAATCATGGCCAAGCGCACCTTCATAAACGCCTAAATATAAAGGATGAAGTTCACTTATAACAGATTTACTTAGAATAGTAGATGATACAGGTATTTTGAGTTTTTCGATAAGATGTAGTAATTCATTTTGTAATCCAAATCTCTGGATTTCTACTCCTGCTACGATAACAGGCCTTGTCGAAGAATTGATCATATCAATAGTCTCATGAAGTGCTTCACTCAATATGGTAGGGTCACTTTTTTCTTGATCGTGATCCATCTGAGGATCAGTATTATTAGAACTGGCATCTAGAAATATATCTACTGAAACGATATCACGAGGTAATTCTATGTATATTGGCCTTTTATAACTTAAGGCTGCATTTAAAATTCGATCAATTTCTTGTGCAGCAGTTTGAGGATTATTTATTATTACAGATGCAACTGTTATTTCTTCAAATACCTTAGACTGAGTATCAAAGTTCTTGACCTTGTGGTGAAGTAAGGGATCTTTTCTACGCTCTTTTATGCCAGGTGATCCACTAATTATTACAAGGGGAGATTTTTCAGCAAAGGCCTCTGCGGTAGGATTAACAACCTTTAATCCTCCAACACAGTAAGTAACGCAAACAACGCCTAATCCATTAATACGAGCATAAGCATCTGCTGCAAATCCAGCTGCTTGCTCATCACATGTGTTAATTACTTTAATTTTACTCTCCATTAACTGATTAAAGAATCCAAGTATAAAGTCTCCTGGAACACCAAAAATATGCCTTACGCCATAATTATAAAGTCTTTCTATAAGATAATTTCCTATACTAACAGTCTTGCGACTACTTGTAAAATGTTGTTGTTTGTCCAAATTCTATAAGATAGCATATTGCTTATCATCTATAAGCAATTATGTAGACAATAAAAGTTTAAATGAATAAATCTTTTTCTCATTGGAACACCCAGATCAGTATCGAAGTAAAAGTAAAGCCGAGTAGTGCTGGAAGTTTTTATTATAGTCGTAAAAACTATATTGTTACTACATTTACCTTTGAGGGAATCAATATACTAAATCAGGATCGAAACATTCTCATGGTAATAGTTTATATATATTTTCTGTACCAGTACTAATAAATAAAATAAAAAATGGAAACTTTAAATTATATTAAAGAAAAATATAGTTAATCAATATCTTTGATATGAAAAAGAGGTTTTGTTTTAGACGAGGGCGAAAAGTTCCCTATAACAATCATGAATCTCTAGAGTATAGCAATAATAATGATAGTACTCTTATGAAATCTTCGTATTTTTATGAACTGGCAATAAATAGATTTTTGTTGGGCTGTATATTAGTTAGTGTAGGTATTTTATTAGCAGATAGTGGTGGTAGTTGGGACATTACAAATCATCTTTTAAATAAACCTGAAACCTTTTTCTCTCTACCACATATTATATTATATAGTGGAATAACTATAGCCATTCTAGGAGCTGCAATTATGTTTCTCCATTTAAGATCTTATTCTCTTTATCTCTCTTACATGAAAGTAGAAAAGAACCTTGAATTAGATTTGTCAATAAAATTGGCAATTACTGGTATTTCTATGCTGATATTAGCTGGACCACTAGATTTTTTTTGGCATTCATATTTCGGTTTAGATGGTTTGCTAAGTCCTCCACATCTTATCTTAACAATTGGAATGTTCTCCTCCAGCATTGGAGCTCTAATAGGAATAACATCATTACACATCTTAATCGACAAGAGTGTTATTCAGAAGAAAAGAGAAAATTATGATATTGGCAATTTTAAAAATTTTGAAAGAATTACAATTTCAAAATACACAACGTTAACCATTATTGGAATATTGCCAATTTGGATGTCATCATCAGGTTTAATTTACATGTTCTCACTACCCTTTTCAAATACAGAATACTATAACTTTAACTTAGATCCTACGACTGCAGCCACGATAGCTACTGTAGCCTTTCCATTTTTAATTTCATTTATTTTAGTATCATTATTTAAATTAACTATTGAAATAGGTAACAAAAAGAGAAAATTTGGTATCATATCTATTACTGGTTCAATTTTTATTTTTATTTCAATAGTTACAATGATAATTCCAAATAAATCATTGATACCGACCATTCCATTCTATATTCTTAACATAATTCCTATTATAATTGCTGATATATTTTTATCAAAATTACCATTAAAGAGAGTGTTTATTTATACATCAGGAGGAATTCTTGGTTCTTCTTTCTTAATGCTATATTATCCAATGATAACTCATATCTATAATGAAATACTATCTAATCAATCTGTTTGGCCTAGTCTTACTGCATCTATATATTTTGACATGATTACCCAGATCTATCCTTTACTAGTTCTCCCAGCCGTTGGAGTAGGAATTTTGGGAACAATTGTTAGTAATAGATTAATTAACAGAAAAAATTGATAATATCGATTCATATTAATGATATGCAATTATTAATTAGAAAAAGAATTTTCAATTTCTGACAAAAAAAGTTTTTGTCTGTCTGAGGAATAACTAAGAGTATATATTTTGTTACCAAAACATTTTGTTATCCAAACATAGGATATTTTTTGATACATAAACAAAATAGTAAAGGAAGGGGGAGGAGGAGGGAGGAGAAGACGATAACCGTGAACTTTTTAAGCTAAAAAATAGGAAACAATTATTAATTGTTACCTGAAAAGAATTAATTAAGATAAGTTGTTTTGAATTTAATACAATTTCTTTATTCTGATATTGAAAAAATGAGGGTATTTCAGAAAGTTATTCTATGGCTATTTTGCATCATATTAATCAATCTTTTCAATGTATTAATAGTAGACATACATTGTAAATCATCTTTGTAATTGCATGTTATTGGATCCAGATATCCTTGGCTACCTTTTAAGTCTAGTTGATGCTTCAATTTACCGTCTTTGTCATTGATAATTTTAACTAATCCTCTAACGATTTCTCCTATAACAGGAATAAGTGCAGATCTGCCACCATAAGCAGTATTTTTATAGATCAGCCAAAACATTTTAGTTGAGTCATAATTTGTTGGAAATATCTTTTTTTTTGTTTCAAAAGATATCTTTGAATAATAATGCCCAGCAATTTGAATCCATCCATGAGACAAAATGTTAACATATTTAGCAAATTTCAAGCACGAAGAACATTTATCGTCATAAATGAGTAATGGCCTATCAAAGTAGGCAAATGAGTCCATTCTCTTTATATTTATGGGTTGCAATGTACTTAAACATTATTTCTTAAAGTTTAGATAGTATTTAATATATACAATCTCAAAAACTAATGATATGAATCAGTTTGAATATGGATTAAATATGAATGAAAGTAAGTGTATTCCTATTTATGTAAAAGATGCCACTTTCCCATTTCTCTAAATACAAAAATTTTCATAATTTGTGGATCTCGTATAGACTAAGTAGCTATAGAGTAATAACAATAATAATAATGCATCATTGATGAATTAAAAAATTGAATATAAATCCCGACTCTAAATTCCATTTAAGAGATACAGATACATATAGTTTTTTATGACTAATTCATATATTCAAAAATTAATTATGATTATATTTTAAATTTCTATCCTATTTTATTGGAAGGGTAAATCCAAATTCGGTGTCTATTCTATCATCCTCATTATTAATATTCATTCCCCAAATCTTTCCACCATGCGATTTTATTAGTCTTGATAGTATAAAAAGAATATTATACGTTGTTGATTTTGAATTGAAAACAGTTAAAATAACCTAAAGAATAACTGCTGCTTCGATTTGAGAAAGGCATATTGCAATTTGCTATAATCACTACAAAAATAACATTATGTAATCTAAAAAATTAAAACAAAGTAGAATTTATTATTAACTTGATAGTAATCATTTATAATTATAGAGTTAGATTCTGGTTATAATTTATTTTTATTTACATGAACTATCTATTCTTGCACATACTTGACTTGTCTTAGACAAATCTGTTATTATTCTTTTTTCACAATCTGAATTTTGATCAGGAAATTCATCAGAAGTAACACATCCAAAAAACATATCTCCTCGTTCTATTTGTCCAACTTCGGTATCTCTTTTAAAAGTAAATGGAATTGAAAGTCTTTCACTGTTACTTTTTTTATCTCCTTTTGCTATCTCATGTTGTGCATCGATTTTCTTTATTTGATATTCCCCTTTTATCATTGCTACCACATACATATCACTTATCTTTTTGTTATCAAATATAGGAACATCTATTCTTAATTTTACTTCTTTGGGAGTTTCTTTTGTACTTGATGCTGATGATTGACTATTGGTTTTGTAGAGAATATTAGATTCACTAAATTTTTTTAATGTATAGAATAACTTGACTGTATCTTTTTCAGTAGAAGTTAAACCAATATTCCCTTCATCGCAATCATATAATGGTAGGTTTGATGTAGTACTCGCATTCAACTTATCATCTATTAAATAGCCACAGACATAATATTCATCATCAAACATTACTTGAGAAATATCATTGCTTTTATTAAATTTTAATGCAATAGTTAAGGAATTATCCTTTAGATTTATCTTATTTTTATTTTCCTTTAGATCAACATAAGTGGTCTGTCCTTCACCATTAAGATAACCTACTATTTTTAAGCGATCATGGGGATTTTTAATATCTATATTATTTAAATTTATTTTAGTCTGTATAGTAGTAAAACCTTCAACAGCAGTGTTCTTTTCATTTTTCTTATTTTCAGTAGGTTGAGCAGTTATAAAATTAGCCTGAATAGTAAATATTAATAAAATAGATGATATTAAAATAAAAACTACTCCAACTCCTAATGAAAATTTATCTATCGCTCCTTTCAAGTTTATATTTCAAATACTGTTCAATAAATTATATCATATAAACATCAAGATTAATCTGGTTAAAGAAAAAAGTGAATATAATTTAACTTTGAATATTAACTAGATTGAATATTCTATTTCAATTTATAGAAACATAAATAAATCTTTTATAGTTATTGTTACTAACAAGTATGGATAAATAATATATAAAGTCATGAATAGCATTAGTAAGCAATTATCAACTAGAAGACTTGAGATGAAAAGATATGAATATTAAAAAGACAAAAAGAGACTTTTAATAGTAGAAAATATATCTCAACCATATAGATCAAGAATTAGAGTTTAATCAAATTTAAATTTACTTTATAGATTATAAAATAGGTCTTATATAACTAATGACTACCTCTTATTAAATGATCGAACAGAAAAACAAATTAGAATTTAGTCTTTTGAAATATCAAAATAAATAAATCATATAATGAGCAATAAGAGGTAACAGAATTGATTTATCAATTCTATTAGACACCTTACTTAATTATCTTCCTAATATATAAAATAATAAAATGTTTTCTAAAAATTGGTTATTAGATATACAATCTTTATGCCCTAGTGTAAATATTGTTAATATATATAGAGTATCCGTGACTAATTATAAGGGTATTATTTTATCATGGAATTGAATGGAAAGGATTTGCCAAAAAGCTCAGGAATAGAATGGATAAGTAATGATAAATTAACTTGGATCAATATTGAAAAACCCACCCGTGAAAAAATGAAGATGCTTGAACTCCATTATCCTTTCCATGAACTTAATATTGAAGATTCTCTTTCTAAAATTCAAATTCCTAAAGTAGATCGTTATGGAGATCACGTATTTGTTATACTGCACTTTCCTACAATGGAAAATAAGGAAAATTTCCCACGTTCAACTCAACTTGCGATATTTGTAGGTTATAATTATTTAATTACAATTCATCAAGGAAATTTAAGAGCTTTAACAGAGATATTCCAAATCTGTAAGATTGACCAAAATCAAAGGAGTTCATTTATGGGAAATTCTTCGGGATACTTATTTCACAGTATTATAGACTTACTAGTAGATGATTTGCTTCATATGTTAATAAAAATAGAAGGTAATTTAGACGATATAGAAGATTTAGTGTTTAACGAGAGGATTGCTATTGCAAAAGAGATCTCTCTTTTAAGAAGAGAGATAACCACTCTAAAAAGATTAGTATATCCTCTAAAGCGTACAATATTGACTGTTACTAGGGAAATTCAAAAGTTCTCAGAAGAAGATCTCACTCTTTATTTTGACGATGTAAAAGATCATATTGACAAGGTAATAGAAGTCCTTGATGAGTCAAAAGAGACTATAGAAATCTTCAAAGATACCGATTTCATGCTTAGCGCTGAAAAGACTAACAAGATCTTGGCGATTCTAACTATACTTTTCACATTATCAATTCCTGCCACAATATTCTCTACATATTATGGAATGAATGTGAATTTACCAGGAGGTATTGAAACAGGTGCTGCAACCTTTCTAGGACCATACACAACTTTTATAATAATAATTCTTTTATCATTAATACCTGCCGGAGCTATGATATATGGGTTTAAAAAGAAGGGCTGGCTTGACTTCTAATTTTCTATAGATTACATAAGTATAAAACTATTAAATTGATAAATTATTTAATAGTTTCAAATATTCTATTTGTGCTAAATAGACTCAAAAGTTTAATTTACTATTAATCCATTCTTTATGAAGGAGATAAATAACTCTTTTAAGATTTCTAGCAACACTATCAAAAAAAACAATCTCAGAAGACGGTGAACCTAAGCTTTTAAAGCTTTAAAGCGGTTAGTTTACCTATTTATGAAAGCTAAACTATTTCAAAAATTGTTAATTGTTAATTGTCAATCCAATATAGTATAATTTCCTATAATACCTTTATAAGCAAATACGGTAACTTTTACTTTCTTATTTCCAATTTTTTTCGAAAGTATTTCTTCTACTTTATCTATGATATGCAAAGGATAACCGTCAATACTATTATATTCTTGAAAGATTTCATCATAGGGTTCTACAAACCACCATTGCTGTCTTTCTTCATTAACTTCTATTTGAGAAATTTTTAATACTGTCATTTAGTTTTCAATTGTTTATTATTATCATCTATATAAAAATAAGTCTGTAATTAAATCTTCTTTTTATTTCAAATTGGTTCACGTCATGAATTCTAATCCTCATCTCGAAGTTAGTTCCTATAGGTTAAATTGATATAATTATATATTTTGATTCTTAAAAAGAGTTACCAAATTCTATGTTAAATATGCTCTATTTTTAATATTCTAAATTATTCTCTAGAGATTTTTAGCATGTATTTCACTAATTAAGCCCATTGATGTAATTAATAACTATAGTATTCAAAAAATTGAAATTTAGCGCCGATCTGCTTATTTAAATGGTTATAGGAAAAAATTATTTGATGATTATGTAGATATGATTAATGAATTCTAATATCTTTTAAAAAAACTTTAATTAACTTATTTCAACTGACCTAAAAAAGTCAACTCTATGAGGCCACTAATGAAATGCAACTACTTCATAACCACCGATAATTTTATTCCTTTGTCTATTTTACTTTATTTTACTAATATTAAGAATCTTATCGTACCTTCGCTGAATGTATGTAGTTTTACTATTATTACATAGTCATGTGATATAGATAAAAAAACTTCAAGTATATCGTCGAACATTTCCTGAGCTAAATTGACCATTAAATAATTTCGAATGTATTATGGAATTACAAAAATCATTTCCAATCTAATCATTTAAATTTACTTTTAAAAATGT
>JBIOXM010000264.1:0-9607 GCA_044869655.1 Nitrososphaeraceae archaeon
ACTTGATTACATCTATATCCATACATAGAAATATATTTCACAGCTTCACCGAAGGATGAAAATTGTACTTCTAAATTATTTTTTTGTACTTTTTCTGCAATAGTCATCAAACGACTTGCATGACCAAGTCCTACTCCGTAAGGAGTAAAATACACTTTTTTTAACATTCTTAAACACTAGTATAATATACATCTACAACTAGATTTACCTAATAATATAATGTAAAAAAACGTTAAATAAATAAATTGATTATAAATTCTCCGAATTGTTGATATCACTATAAATAAGTCGCATTTCATCAAAAGTTAATTTTTCTCCACTAGACATCTTCTTTAAAGCTTGTTCTTTCATTGAATTCCAAATTTGTACATTTTCCTTACTTCTTTTTGCCCTTTCTTTAGATGATTGGAAGCCAGAATAATTCTTGTCATGAGTATCTCTAGAACGTCTTTTTCCGCCAAAAGACGTTATTTTAGATTTCCTGAATTCGATGGCATTAATTTGCGTATTTACCATTTCTAATTTTGCAGCAGTTTCTCGTACATCCCTAATGATTTTTCGTCTTTCTTCGTACAATTTTTCTCTAGCATCTAATAATGTATCTAATATTTTTTTTAATTCTCCAATTTTATTACCAAAATTGGATCTTTTGTCGAAAATTTCATTAATTTTAGATTTTAAACTTCCATATTGAGATGATATTGTTCTATACTGATCTTCTTTTTTATGCATAACTTTCATGGCATGTAATTTAATTGCTATTTCTTTAGAACGTGTCACGAGTTTGCGTTCTTCTTCTTTAGATAATTTTTTCGTTTGAATGTCGCGTTCTAATTGCTCAAGGGTTTTAGTTAATTGTCTTATATTAGTTCTCTCTCTTGTCGATTTGGTCCCTGATTTTTCATCAATAATCTTCATTTGACTCCTAGCTTTTAATACCGATTCTTTAAGTTCCATAAACTTGGGAAATTCCTCTTCTTTTACATCATTGACTTCTTTTAATTTTATTCGAAGCCCCTCTAATGTTTCTCGTTCCTCGTCTATTTGTTTTTTTGTAATTTCTATTTTTTCATTTAATTCTTGGATTGTCTGTTCTCCATTCTTTTGATCTTCAAGTAATGAGTTCTTGAAATCTAAAAGAGTTTTAAGATTTGATTCTAGTGATACAATATTTTGTTCATGATCACTCTTTCTAGAATTGATACCTTCACTGCTCAAAGCATTAATTTCTTCGGTTTTATTCACGCCGCGTTAAATCTCTAATAATTTTATAAAATATATATTTTTATCACTTGTTAACATTATTATTTACATTACTCATTAGATAAAATGTATCCTATAATTTATATGATATTACATTTATATAACAACTGAGAAGAATGGATGATTTCGAAAAAAATTTTCCAGAGTTTGATTGGAAAAATACTCCTGCATATAAACATCCTCTAGGAAGAGATTGCCCATGTCCAAAGCATGAATATATCAGAGAGCAAATTAGTATCGCAAAGAATCTTAATGATTCAAAGACGAATAATAAAAATCGTGCTCAAATAACTTTAAAATTTTGTCCTGATCATTATAATGTATATTTTAAAGAGGTCATACCTTCTATGCCCTTAAAGCATAGAATCATGACCAAATTTGCTTTAAAGCTTGGGGCTATAAGTATTCAGAAAATACCATATATGCAATCTGATCAATGTTTCTATTGCAAATTTGGGTCTGGAGGTTTTGATAAAAGGCAAGAGCTTCCGCCTATTTAGGCAGTCCTCTTATTTATCATATTTTTTATCATATTTCCATGACTATAAACAAATCCTAGGGCTAGTATATTTCTTAAAATAATTGAGAGGTAGGGGATTTGCTTGTGCGTAATTTGTACATAACCACACAAAAACTCTTTTGCTACCTTTCTATATATTTGAGGTTTTAAATCCAAGATACTTGCTAGAAAACTGCCGATATCCATGCTTTGAGCAAAGATTGAGTTACTTTTCTGAATAAATCCCAGATCAATTCTAATTACTTCATTGTCTTTATTTACTACAAAATTTTGGCATTTGTTATCAATAAATACAAATCTATTTTGGTGTAAGATTCCGGTAAGTTTACCAGCTTGAAAAGCTAGACCGTTAGTTTTTTCTGCATGGAAGTAAGAATAAAGATTTCCTCCTTTTAAATATTCTTCTATTATTTCCTCATATGATATCGAAAAAAGCTTAGGAGTGCTAATACCCATTAATTTCAATTTATTTCTAAATTCAAAACTTTCATTTTCAATTATTCGTTGTCCAATCTTCGGTGGACATGTTGGATTGCCACAGAAAATAGAGATTAAGGTAAAACAAAAAATTAAAACGAAATGTCTGAGATGTGTGAATGACTTAGTTTGTTTAACTACCACCTTTTTACTTTCAAATAAATTTGTTGTAATCTTTCTTTCCCAATTGATAAAATACAATAGGAGTATTATTGCTGGATTTCTGTATTTTAATTATATCCTTAGTAAAGTGGACCGGGTGGGATTCGAACCCACGATCTCAGCAATGCCAATGCCGTATCCTACCGGACTAGACGACCGGCCCTATTAATAAATTAAATTAACACGATATTAATATTTTTAAGAAACAATATTATAATTCTGAATTCAAAAAATTAGTGTAGTGTGAATATAGAAAAATCTGTAGGAGCAGTCATAAAGTATCAATCACCTTCCAGTAAATTGAGAGACCCCGAATTTCTGTTATTAAGAAATCGTAGAGGCTATTGGGGGTTTCCGCAAGGACATAAGGAAGAAGGCGAAACAGAGATCCAAACTCTATTTCGAGAAGTGTATGAAGAAACAGGAATAAATTCATTAAATATATTATCCTTTATTGGCAGAATTAGGTATTCATTTTTCAAAGGTGAAGGTGTCAAATCCAGAAAAGAAGTTAGTTTCTATTATGCTACTACTAATATTAGAGATATAACCCTCTCAAATGAACATGATGATTTTATTTGGACCACTTTTTCAGAAGCATTAACATATCTCAATAGAAAACAGTTGAAATCGGTTATGATTGAGGGGCATGAAAAAGGATTTTATTGAATATTTCCAACACTCACTCATCTTACGGTTATGATAATAAATTTATATCTGATCCTCAGAGGATGACTTGAGAGGATATTATAATGACAACTTCTGGTAAAAGGATAGTTTTAACTGCAGATCGAAGTCTGATGACTAATTATCGTGGTAATTTTCTATATGGTTTTATAGCCTGTGGACCTTATGAGTTGGTTCCAGAATTTGTTTTTGATAAACTTTTTTGTCCTAGTGTAGAAACCGATAAACATTCAGGAGAAGTGAAAGTAGCTCAGTGTGGATTGAGAAGAATAGAAGGTGCCTTACTTAAGGAGTATGATAGAAGTGAAATATTTCTTTCCCATCCCGAAATGTTAAACAAATGCATTGGACCAAACACGAAAGTCGTCGGAATAAATGTAATGGATCCTTTAGGTATGGCTCCTGTTACAACAACTATGTCTCCTGAAAAATTATCTTACGTCGCAATGAAATTTAAAAAAATGTGCGCATCCATTATACAGTTAAAGAAGAGATACAACTTCAAAGTTGTTGTAGGAGGAAATGGTGCTTGGGAATTAGCAAAACCAGATAGAATGAAAATTCATGGTATTGATACAGTAGTAATTGGTGAAGCAGACGAGTTAGCTTTGGATTTATTTCATGATCTGGAAGAAGGGGATGCTCCAGAGCTTTTACATACATTTGTAAGGAATATTGAGAATATTCCTCAAATACAGGGTCCTACTATCAATTCTTTAATTGAAGCAATGAGAGGATGCGGACGTGGTTGTGATTTTTGTGATGTCAATAAAAGGTCAAAAAAAGATATTCCTCTTTCTAGATTAACAGAAGAAGCCAAAATTAACCTTAAGTATGGATTTGACTCTATATGGCTCCAATCGGATGAAATGTTATTGTATGGTTGTGATAATAAAGATTTTTTTCCCAATTCTGATGCCATTATAGATGTTTGGAGTGGATTAAAAAATGTCGGAGCAAATTTTGTAGGAACTACTCATATGACGCTTTCTGCTGTTGCATCATCACCTAATTTGATAAAAAAACTTTCACAAATAAATGATATGGAAAATAGCGGAAGGTGGTTGGCCACCAATTTAGGTGTGGAAACAGTTGCTCCCAGAATGGTTAAAAAACACTTAGGTGTTAAAACAAAACCATTTCAACCAGAAGAATGGGGGAAAGTTGTAAGGGAGGGTTGTAAAATTTTAAATAATAATCATTGGTTCCCCGCTTTAACTCTTATCATTGGTTGGCCTGATGAAACACCAGATGAAACTCAATATACAATAGATTTAATTGAAGATTTCAAAGAGATGAAAATGCGAGGATTGGTAGCACCATTACTTTATCAGGACTTTTCAGAGAAAAACTCGATGCATTTTGGAAATCTAAATGAGGCTCAATTTACTCTATTCTGGAAATGTTGGCAACATAATCTTCGTGTAATCAATGATATTATTCCAATTATTATTAGAAATAAAAGTTATGGACCACCTATGAAGTTATTTATGGCAAGTTTGATTAAAGTAGGAACATGGGCAATAATGAGATATCTTAGAGGTCTTTCTAAGGATCTATTTGACGGTAAATTACCAGAAGATATTATAGAACAATACTCTAGAACTCGTTCGGTAACAACTCCATTACCCTCTAAACTATAAAGTCTTATCTGTTGGTTACTGATCCGTAATTTTCAAATTGGCGATCGCTTTATCTGCCAAGGTGGCGGATTTTGGCGTTATTATAACAAAATAATTTTTATCCGCCCGTTCGATTGATTGGATTTTTTTGTATTTACCTGTCGAAATATCAAATTCGAATAAGCCTGTAGACATCTCCATTTTCACATAAACCATCATTAATATCTCAGTAGAAAGTTGTGAGACTGGAACAATAGAGAAAAGATAACCTTTGTAATATGTTATTGGTAGTAATTGTTTCATGTATGGAGCTATAGATGCCATATAAAGAAACAAATCTTCTATGGATGAAAACTCCTCATATTCAAATTTCATAATATATCACAAATTATTTAAATTATCCATAAGACTCGAATTTGATCTCATAACTTCCATCTTTTCTTTTGTGTCGTTCATCAACAAATCCTTTAGGCTTCAAGTAATCTAGTACACCATCTACAGTACCTTGCCATCCACAGACATAAAATGAAGTATTTTCTGGAGTTATTTTTTCTCCAACAATCTGTTCTAAAGGTGATGTATCACTTCCCGCTTCGGGTCTTAAAAATGATTCAACCCTGCCCTTTTGGCCTCCCCAAGACCTATTTAAAGGTTCATCAGGTCGGCTAATACTTGCTCTATATCTAAAATTCCAGTTATCCCGTCCTTTATCTAAGCTTTCTTCCTCCAATTCAGTTAACATTTCTCTATAACTAAGTTCGTCCACATAACTAGCTCCATGTAAGACAATTATTTCTCTTTTACTACCAATAGCTTTAAGGTGTAAACTATAAGAAATAAAAGGAGCTAGTCCAGTTCCTCCTCCAATTAAAACAAGTCTCCTATTATCTGGACTGCCATTATGCATTTTCTCGTTGATTGTAAATATACCTGTTGGCTTTAACCATCCAATTTCATCACCTTCTTTACGGTTAAAAATCTGAGTAGTTAGTCTCCCAGGTAGAGGTTTCTTTACCCATCTAATCAGTAATTCAAAATATTTTTTTCTCTCAGGGGGAGATGCTATTGAATAAGCTCTCCTTACTACTTTTCCTTCATCTGGATTATTAAGAGATAAGGTAACAAATTGACCAGCCTTAAAATCAGGTACTGTCCCTTCATTTGGTGTGATACGTAGAATCTCTAAATCTTCTTTTAAAATCCTAATATAAGAAATAATTCCTTTATTCTCCACAACCATAGGTAATATCGAAATTAATCACTATTTAATCCTTATATATGTTATTATACTCTTTTAAGCAAGAAGTAGAGCCGAAAGTTTATTTTTTGTTATTAATTATGAAATATAACCTATGATCAATTGGTCAAATAAAGATACTAACTATTCAAAAAACACAGATTTAGTAAATTCAATTAACGAACAAAAACAAGAACAAAAAAAAATAGTATCTATTTTTGAAGAAAAAATGAGAATATTTGCTACAGAAAGATCCTTTGAGTCCAGTTTGGATGTTTTGAATATTTCAATACAATTAGCTAATATACGGGGAAACTTAAATTGCTCTTTTGAACAATATGTTAGAAACCTGGAAGAAGAAATATTAAAACTCAATAGAATTATAGATAAAAAACAGAAAAGTCAGAATTTATAACTTCACCTTATCTATAAAAATTACTTTGTTTCGTATAGTACCAAGTTTTTCTATACTTATTTCTACTAAATCACCATCTTTCAAATATTTTGGATTATTCATAGACATTGCTACACCTGCAGGAGTACCTGTGGAAATAATATCACCAGGTTCAAGAGTCATTAACTGACTCAAACTGGATATTATTTTTTTAATAGGTATGACCATTTTACTGCTTGTAGAATTCTGTCGTATTTCGCCATTAACTTTGGTCAATATTTTTAAGTTTTGAGGATCTCTAATTTCATCTTTCGTTGTTATCCATGGTCCACAAGGAGCAAAAGTGTCTATACTTTTTCCCCTTGTAAATTGTTTATCCTGAAATTGAATATCTCTAGCAGATACATCATGAAATATCATATATCCAAATGCGGAATCTATTGCTTCCTCTTCTGTAACCTTCTTGATCTCTTTACCAATTATTACTGCTATTTCTGCTTCATAGTCTAAACGCTGAACATTTGCTGGACATAAAATATCGTTAAAAGGATTATTTAGTGCAGTCCTTGGCTTTAAAAATATGACAGGTTCAGAGGAGGGAGTAAGCCCAGCATCTTGAGCATGATCATAATAGTTAAATGCCAAACATATGATTTTATTTGGACTAGGTAGCGGGGAGAGTAATTCTAATTCACTAACCTTTCTTTGAAAATTCAATTTGTCGTAATTTTTTATAACTTCCTCTAACCAATTATTAAATAAAAATTCTTTTATATTAAGTGGAAGAGGAATCCCAGTTTGCTCTTGAATGTCATTCTTTGTAATGATGTTATTAAAATCCTTAGCAACTATACCATACGTTTCTCCCTCTTCTTTTGTTTTTACCCTTGCGATTTTCATTTTTTCACCTATTTATGAGTAAATATTGCGGATTTGTTATCTTCTATTCTACAAAAGCCAAGTCTTATAAATTGAACCATATTACTATTAGATAAAGTAGTCACAAAAGACTCTGCAAATCCTTCAATTACTTCTAGACTGTTATGATTAAATTTATCACCTATAAACAATTTATTTGGCTTAAGAATAGTATACTTTACTAAATCCTGTTCAGACACCCATTGAATTTTGGGAATTTTCTCTTTTAGTGTATCATCGGAATATTCGGCTATTACTTCTTTTTTGTATATGTCAATTTCGGAAACCTTTATGTTGTATAATTCAATTAATCTTATTTCTAATCCATTTTTCAATTTTTCAGCATCTTCATGAGAGATGAACACTACATTATTTACATAAATTTTTCTACTACCCATATTAACAGATGGATGATTTTTAAATATCACTTCTTTCTGCTTTACATTTTTGATAGTTATTTTGACTGGGTCATTAACGAATAATAATCTCTTTGATTTAGAATCTATGATCTTTCTATTAAAGGCCTCTAGTACTTCTATTGAAGGTTTAGTTTCGGAAAGAGTTATCCCAAGAGATAATACAAATCTTCGTATTGCTTCTGGTGTAAAACCTCTTTTTTTCAAGCCCATTAAAGTGGGAAGTCTAGGATCCGACCATCCTTCAACAAGTTTTTCTTCAATAAGTGGTTTTAATTTTCGTTTAGAGACTGGGAGTCCTTCGAATTCCAAACGTGAAAATTCGATTATGTATGGTATTCTCATTCCGAGATTTTGTAAGATCTGTTGATATAATTCATTTCGCAATTCATATTCTTTGGTTCTAAATGCATGGGTAACCCCGTCAAGACTATCCTCTATCGGTGCAGCAAAATCATAGGTGGGCCACAGACTTATTTTATCTTCTAACAAAGGATGAGGGCTTTCAATTATTCTGAATAAGGTAGGATCTCTCATTGCTGTATTATCACTATTCATATTTCCCTTAAACCTAATTATCGCTTCATTTTGATGATAGTAACCATTAAAAATTTTATCAGAATTTTCTAAAACTTTATCAGACTGTATTCTACATTGGCAGGAAAGTCCTTTTGACCTTAAATTATGAATTGTTGTTTGGTCACATAAACAAATGTAAGCTTTTTTATTGTTAATTAATTTCTTCCCATATTTATGTAACAAATTAATATCATCAGAAGTATTTTTGATTATATGAGGTTCTATATTCAACCATGTTAGTCCTTCCATTATGGCCTCATAATATTCTATTTTTTCATTTAGTGGATTTGTATCATCAAACCGTAGAATTAGTTTTCCAGAATACAATTTAGCATATTCTTCATCAATAACAGCTGCCTTAGCATGCCCAATATGAGGGTACCCATTTGGTTCAGGAGGGAATCTAGTTACAACTTTTCCAACCTGTGCATTGATTAAGGGGGGTAGGTGAAACTCATTTTTTTCAAGTGACTTTTTTGTTTCTAAATGTAAAGGACATTTTTTGAGTAATAACTCTTTCTGTTTTTCTAGAGGTAATGAATTGATCTGTTCAAGTATTTCTTTGATTTTAGGCAATATGTCCTTGAGGTTATTTTTTAATTCTGGTTTAGACCCCAATACTTTAGAAATAACAGTATCTAACCTTGCCTTGCCCTTATAATCAACGGCATTTTTCAGAACAGTTATCTCTGCTAAATTTTGTGTTTCCAGGTCAATATCCATAACTATTTTTTCCTCTCTACAATGTAACCAGATAATTCTTGAAGTATTTTTTTTGGATCAGAATCTTCGTATTTTATTATGGAGTTCATAGCTTTTTCAATATAATCCATGGCCCTTTTTCTTACAATCTTTTCTATTTGAAGTGAAGAAATTATATCTATTGTTTTTTTTAAACTATCAGTATCACATTGACCTTTTCCAAAAACCTTCAGAATTTGGTTTCTTTCTAATTCTGAAGCCATTTTGATCGAGAGGAGAATGGGAAAAGTTTTTTTTCCTTCTCTAATATCATTGCCTACTGCTTTTCCAGTTTCTTTAGAATGGCCTGCAATTCCGATTAAATCATCAATTAACTGGAATGCAATACCTGAATTTGTACCAAAAACGCTCATATTATTGACATCTTTTTCTGTTGCATTTCTAGAAGAAAGGGCCCCTAGAGAACAGGACACATTAAATAAAGCGGCTGTTTTTTTTGAAACCATCTCAATATACTCTTCTTCAGATGGAAAATTATCCACTTCTGTGAATTGAACATCCTTTGCTTGACCCTCACATATATCGACACATGCTAAGGAAAGTCTTTTAATCATGCTTAATAAAGAACTA
>JBIOXM010000265.1:0-3930 GCA_044869655.1 Nitrososphaeraceae archaeon
TATCCCTGAAACCTTAGTTCCTGCTATAGAAGAATTAGAAGAATCATATAAAAAATTTACAAAAGATTCGAATTTCAAAAAAGAATTAAAGGATTATTTGGAAAATTATGCTGGAAGGCCGACTCCCATTTATTTTGCAAAAAACCTTACAAAATATGTCGGCGGAGCTAAAATTTATCTAAAAAGGGAAGACCTCCTTCATGGAGGAGCTCATAAAACTAACAATACATTGGGACAGTGTTTATTAGCAAAAAAAATGGGTAAAAAAAGAATCATCGCTGAGACCGGTGCCGGTCAGCATGGAGTTGGGACCGCTCTGGCCTCAGCCGTTCTTGGCCTTGAATGCGAAATCTATATGGGCTTAAAAGATACGGAAAGACAAAAACTCAATGTATTTAGAATGAAATTATTAGGATCTAAAGTGCATCCAGTAAAATCTGGGACGCAGACACTTAAAGATGCGATTAACGAGACTTTAAGAGATTGGATAACCAATGTAGAGACTACTTATTATGTAATTGGATCAGTAGTCGGCCCACACCCTTATCCTATGATAGTTAGGGACTTTCAAAGTGTAATTGGTAAAGAAATAAAAAAACAAATAAGAAATATTACCGGTACTTTACCGAATGCCATTGTTGCATGTGTTGGAGGTGGGAGTAATGCAATTGGTTCATTTTATCCCTTTATAGGTGACCAAGAGGTGTCTCTTTATGGTATTGAAGCCGAAGGAAGTGGAATTAAGACAGGAAAGCATTCTGCAACATTAGCAGCAGGTTCAACTGGAATTCTACATGGAATGCAGACCTACCTTTTACAAGATAAAATGGGTCAAATAAGTGCTACTCATAGTATAAGTGCGGGGTTAGATTATCCAGGAGTGGGTCCTGAACATTCGTATTTAAAAGATATTAAAAGAGTCAATTATAAATTATGTACCGATGAGGATGCAATCAAAGCTTTTGTGATTCTTTCAGAAAAAGAGGGGATAATTCCTGCCTTAGAATCAGCTCATGCGATAAGCTATGGGATGAAATTAGCTAAAAAAATGAAAAAATCAGAAAATATAGTCATTACATTATCAGGTAGAGGTGACAAGGATGTCGAGGTAGTACAAAACTATCTTAATGGAATTAGAGATTAAATATGTATGAGAGTAATAGACTATCAAAAAAGAAGAAGAACAACAATAGAATACACAAGAAATTTAATGAATTAAAGAGTAAGAATGAGAAAGCACTTATTTGTTATGTAGTAGCTGGTTATCCTAATATTATGTCATCTGAGCACATCATAACATCATTAATCAATGGGGGAGCTGACATTATAGAAATTGGAATACCATTTTCAGATCCTATTGCAGATGGCTCAACAATTCAGTATGCAATTCAAAATTCACTGATATCTGGCACTACTCCAGATATGTGTTTAGAATTAGCTTCAAGAATAAGAAAGACTTTTCCAAATATTCCTTTACTAATTATGACTTATTCAAACATATTATACAGAAAAGGATATATTCAATTTGCAAAAAAAGCTAAAGAAAGCGGCATTGACGGTTTTATAATTCCAGACATACCAATAGAAGAATCTAAAGAATATCTAAAAATAATGCAAAGTACAGGATTGTCGACAATTTTTTTAGTATCTCCTAATACTGCAGTAAAAAGATTGAAAATGATTAGCAGAATATGTACAGGCTTTTTATATGCTATATCAATTTATGGTACAACAGGAGAGAGACAAGGCTTTGATGAATATACAATCGAAGCAATAAAAAGAGTAAAAAAGGTGACTTCAGCAGCAACAGCAGCAAATGAGCTTCCCCTAGCTGTAGGGTTTGGAATAAGTAATCCCAACCACGTAAAATATATGATTGATGCTGGAGCAGATGCTGTAATTATAGGAAGTGCTATTATTAAAAAAATTCAAGAAATAGAAAATAAAGATACATTATTTAATATATTAAATAGATTTGCTTATGAACTGAAAAATAGTTGTAAATAATATTAATAAAATATAATAATAAATGTATATAATACTGAGAGAGCACACATTTTATTCTAATACTAAACCGGAATTATCAGAAGCAAATAACATATTGTTTACTGTGACTTGATAATTTTTTGCATTTCTATGAACTAGAACCTCAAGATTGTCTAATTTTTCTGATTCAAGTGAGCCTTCTATCCTTTTTATAGCAAAATGAAGTGATTCATGGGATATTAACAATTCTATATAAGGCTCAATGTAATAAAAATCAGATTGATTTGCAAGAGCACTTGATTTTGATTGAATAATTATCATGGTATCATGATTATCATATGTGAAGTAGCTAGGAGAATCATCTAGAGAACATGCCAATACAAAATTACAAACACCCATTAAATTATCATTATTATCCTAATAGATTATTTTTTATACATCTATCGCTTTGAAATATAAATATAGACCATATCTATTTTATAATGATAATTAATACAACAGTAAATAATTCATAAGGTAAAATATTCTGCTTCTGGATGATGAATAAAAATGGCAGCAGTCGACTGATCAGGAATTATTTGTCCAGCCTCAGTTAATGTCATATCGGATTTAGTTGGATCTAAGAGTTCCCATACTAATTTATGTTGAGCAATATCAGGACAGCTTGGATATCCCCAGCTGTATCGTAAGCCTCTTTTTGAGTCAATCTTTAATTCCTTGCGAATTAAAGAGTTTATCCAGTCCGCTAATGCTTCTGTAGTTTCAACAGCTAGCCCGTGAAGATAGTACGCATCAGTATATTTGTTATCTTCATTCCATTTTTCAATTGTATGAGACGCTTTCTTACCAACTGTAACGGATTGAAATGCAACTATATCATTTTCTCCAAAATAATCAGTCAAACACAAATTCTTTCCTTTAGTAGAGCGAGGGAAATCAAAAATAACTTCATCGCCTTTAGAAGAATCCACAACTAGTTTATTATTTCGATTGTGACAATGAAAATACCCATAAACTATCTTGGGTGAAAAGAGGTTTTCATCAATAACTCTTTTTTTCCATTCAATCAGTAATTTTTCTGCTTCTTCTGTTAACCCTGATCCAGCCTTTCCTCTAAAACTCCAAGATAGTGTAAAAAGAGATTTTTTATTTAAAAAATTCCATACTTCTTCTAGATTTATATTTTTAATATCTAATCGAATTTGAAGACCTGTATGGGGTGGAATAGGCGGTTGGAGAACTGGTTTGATACTGCTACGGGCTTTGGAAACCTCAGATATATTTAGTGTTGAGGTTGGTTTGAACTCTTTCCATAATTCTACTTTTTCTTTCCATTTGGTAATGTATTGGTTCCTTTTATCTGATGTTAAATTATTCATTACATTCAAACCATCAAAAGCAGTTTTACAATAGAAAACACCTTGTTCATAGATTTCTCCTCCATCCTTTGCTATTCTATTTATATAGTTAGTATTAATAGCAGCACCTCCACAAAGTACTGGAATTTGTATATTATGTTCTTTTGCATAATTAACAAATATCTGCATCTGTTTAGAGGTAGAAACAAGTAAGGCTGACAGTCCCACTGCATCAGCATTTACCTCACTAATTTTATTAACTATTGTTTGCAATGGTACTTGTTTACCTAAATCGTAAACAGAATATCCGTTATTTACTAGAATTGTTTTTACTAAATTTTTTCCTATATCATGCACATCACCATATACAGTACATAATACAATTTTACCTTTTGAAACATCTTTCTTTTTAATAAGATATTTTTCTAACTCAGCTACAGCAGCCTTCATGCATTCTGCAGATTTGAGAACAAAAGGAAGAATTATTTCTCCCGCACCAAATTTATCCCCCACTTCCTTCATTGCAGGAAGTAAAGTTTCATTCAAAGTCTTTACAGCTGCTGCATGTAATTCTTCCTTAGAGTAA
>JBIOXM010000266.1:0-5136 GCA_044869655.1 Nitrososphaeraceae archaeon
TCTAATTTATTAAAGCAATTATTACATAACTTTCAATAATGAATTTAGAATGTAATTTATTCGATAGATAATTATTAAAATAGTAGATGAAATATCATCTTATTAGACACATAAAATATATTTATATTCTAGTGTTTCTATTAATATAAAAAGGAAAAGAAAGAAAATGGGAATAATAATAAACAAAAATGATGAATTTACTAGATTATTGCAAAATAAACTTAAGGAAAGATATGAACAAAGAAGAAGATTAGATAATAAAGTACATGTATCGGATATTATTCCTTCTTCCTGTATAAGAAAACAGTATTATACCCGTAAATTACCTGAATTAGACGTTATATCAAATGAAACTGTACAACATTTTGTAAGAGGCGAAGCAAGCGAATTTGTTATTACTACTCTTGCAGATTTGGGGGTATCACAAGCAGAATTAGAGATGGATGGATTGACTGGACGACCTGACATTATGAATAGTGATATTATTGTTGAATTAAAAGATACGATGAATACACAAAGATTGAATGTTACTGATGATAAATTTAAGTCATACCTCAGGCAATTACTATACTATCTTGTAATAACAGGAATAGAAAAGGGAATTATTTCTATAAAATATAATATTAAAGAATTAAAATGGATTAAAAGTGATTCTCATGGAGATTATTTCTTTAGACCTTTTAATTCAAAATCTCCTGAAATAGAAAGTTGGGAAATAGTTCTACCTGCTACTGATATTACCAGAGGAATTTTAAAAAATGAAATGATTAGAAGAAAAAATCTTTTTCTGAAAGCTTTAGAAAATGAAGAGGTTACGATATTACCTAGACTTCCAGAAAAAATTAGAAATCGAAAATGCCCTTGGTGTAAATTTTATGAACGTTGTATGGATAGTAAGAATGATGAAACACAAGAAGCTAAAGAAATGGCAAATGAAATTGATATCCTGGATATACCAGGTATTATAGATTTAAAAATTAATAAAACCGCTACTTAAAATACTTAATTCCTCTCGCTAAATTATTAACAATATCGAATATCTTTCAACAAATATTATTTTTAAATTATGGTTAGTTTAAAATATTACAATTTAACAATATTACTTTAAATTCAATATGTTATGGAATAATATTTGTAGGAAACCATTACACATTAACAATTATTATAATTGTGTCTCCCCTAATTTTTCTTATATTGTTGAAAAGTGATTTACTCTTCATTTTCAATCATTTACACATTTATTTGTGTTTAGGCTTTCTTATTTAGATCATCTTATTAGACACGAACTATTTTCAATAAATTTGAATATTAAAAATATTAGACAAGAAAAAATAGAAAAACAATTTTAATTTGCGATTAGAATTATTTTTGTAATTAGATATGGAAAAAAGAAAATAAAATAGGAAAATAGAACTAACATAATTAGACAAGATAGCTAATATTTTTTTCTTCGAGCACTTATAAGTAGTATTTTATTACATATAAATTTTCAGGAGAAGGTTAATTATAGGGATTAACATAATAATGTTATGGGATATTTTTTAATTTCGTCATTAAAACAGATTAATTGTACACTTAGTGGACATGATGTATCTGTAGAAGATGAAGAAAATTTATTCAAATGCCAAGAAGGATATCTTAACACAAAATGTGTAAAATGTAATTCTGCTTTAATATTACGTCTAGATCCTACGGATACAGAAGAATATACCTATATGATATTGGAAAAAAACTAATTGTTATTTCTGTTTTATAACCGATCTTTTCTTAAAGTCATAAATAATTAAATGAGTAAAAACTTAATTGTAAATAGTTATTCTTTGATATTTTCTGGTTCAACTATCTGCTCTGTTATTATTTCCTCACTTATTTGACGTGTTTCACTTACTGGTTTTCGCTTTATTACTATTTCCTCTTTAACATAGGGTTTTTTTATTACTTGTATTTCTTCTCTCTTTAATGGTATTTTTATCTCAGTTTTTGATTCTATCTGAGGTATATCTTCTTTTATTGTACTAGTATTAGCACTATTTATTAAATCGTTAACTGGTCTTCTTTCTATATTTATTTCTTCATGCATTAGTTGAACTTGTTCTGTTTTAGTTTCCTTTGTTGGTTCTTTAGTAATAGTTACTTCATCTATTACTTCTTTTTTTGTAACAACTAGTTCTTCAGACATTAGAGGGATAACAATATCACTATTTTTGCTATCTATAGAAGAAGAAGGAGGAGGAGAAAGCTTATTATTTTCATCTTCATCTGTAAGTTTTGATTGATTAATAGAATAATCTTCATCTTTTTCCGTTGTTATTGATGAATCTCTTTTAGAGAAACTTCTTGCTTGTTCTTCATTTATTTTGAAATAAACTTTATCGCCATCATAACGTTCTACTAAATCCTTAGGAATATCAAAAAATTCTGTATTAAGAAAACCTTTTTTTGTTAAAATGGAAACTGAGCCAACTTCTTGTACTTTACCTAAATCGTCATTATTAATTCCTACTGCTTCTTTTTTTATAACTTCATTCCAAGGTATATCTTTTGAATCAGACTCCATAATTATCTAAATTCAACATATAATATATTAATTGATATATTAATTTATTTCAGCTATTTTCTATTAGATTTACTAGATCGTATTGTTCTAATATTGAATATTTAAAATAGATTTCAATTTTATCTTAAAAGTTAGAACATACTTAAGTTATATTATGTACATAATTAGTGATGGGACTACCAAATTTGGATAAAAAGAATAATTCTTCCATGCCTGAAAATGGAATAAAAAATGTAGACAATAATGAAATAAATGAAAATAATAAAAATCCTATCAGAATTTCACCAAAAAAGTCAAAAGATTCAAGAATGACAATAAAACCATCTGTAATACATGAACAAGGATCATTTTCAACTAAAGTAGATCATTTATTTGAATCAGTAAAAGAAAAGACATCTGACTACTTTGATAAGGTTAAGATAAAACAACATAATATTAATTCATTTGCAACAACAGTAACTAACGTACAAGAAACAAATAAAGTAGACAATCAACAAGAATTTGTTATTCCAGTTCTAGAAGAAAAACACACAATTTCTAAAAATATAGTATTAGAAGATATAAAAATAGAGAAAAAATGGATAACTCATAATGAAAAGATTCATGTACCCGTATCCTATGAAAAAATATTTATTAATGATAAAGAACTTGATGCCTATTCAAAGGAAAATATTTTCACTCAGATCAAGGATAAGATATTAGATTTTGTATATGTTGAAGGAAATACCAATGAAAACAGGATTGAAAATGAGGCAAATGAAGAAATAGATCAACAGGAACAGGAAAAGTTACTGGATAGATACCATCCTCCAAATAATGAAAAAGAAATACATAAAGTAAGTGGAGAAAAAGTGTCTTTATCGAATAACGAGAAGACTAATTTTACCAATATCGAAAATAATAATACAATACAAAATGACAATACACAAAAAGTAATTCCTTTATATGCTGAAGAAATAATAATAACTAAGAGAAAAGTAAAAGTTGGAGAAATAATAATAACTAAGAGAAAGATAACTGAAGTTAAGAAAATTGATTTAGATATAGTCAAAGAAAAAGTAACTGTTGATTATGCTAATGGTAGAAAAGAAAATATTACATAACAACAAAGGCCATTACTATAAATATAAAAATCTATATTTATTGGTGATAAAATATCATAAAATGAAAATAAGTGAATTTTACTTTATAAGCATATTTTAGATAATATCTTATTAAATGTTATTGATAATATAATATTTAGATGAAAGAAGAAAATAAAGATGAGATAAAAAAGGAAAATAATAATGATAAGAAAAATGATATTGAAGAAACACTCAAACAAGTACCCGAGAAGATTAAGAAAGAATCAAAAAAAGAAGCTACTAAAATAGGAGATTCCGATCATGAGTAAAGAAAAATTTAATGATTTCTAATTTTCTATATATTCTATATTATTAATGATATGGTTGTTGATGCAATTTTAAAGTATTATAATAATAGAATAGTTGTAGGTATTTCACTATCATAAAGATCTTTAGAATATTTTCGCAAAGATTAGGAACCTAACAGAACTCCAAGAGAGTATATCTATAGCATTAAAGGTATTCTCTTCAAAACACCAAAAAACCATTGGGTTTTTAACTATATTGTGTTCAAGAAAAATATCTAATGAAAGAAAACAAGAGTTTTTGATAATATAATTGGAGTATAAAACATAGTTTTTCTGATCTCTTTTATCACTTGTTTTTAAAATTAGGTATTTATATTTAAGGAATACTTTTATTTTTATTAGTTCAAATTGGTAATGTAATTTTAAACAGTATGTATAATATGGATACTGATGTTTTAGAAATTTTCAACACACTAGTACTGTCTATAACAGTTTCTAGCGCCTTTCTCATTGGCGCAATTCTTTCCATTTTTATTCATTATCCGGAAAGAATTAGAGCAGATTTAGCTGCATTTTCAGCTGGAATTTTTTTTGCAACAATAGCTTTTTCATTAATTGATGAAGCAATAAGAGAAGGCTCTTTTATTACTATGGTAATTGGTTTTGTAGTTGGTGCTGTTGTTTTCAGTGTGATCAACAGGATACTTCAGACAAGGTATAAATCTAAAACGAAAAACAAGAATAATAGTTCATCTAAAACGGTTATCATAGGAACATTTCTAGATAGCTTTCCAGAAACAATATTTATTGGTGTCATCATAGCTTTAAATCTTCAGGGATTAATGTCTGCAGTTATGGCGCTATTTCTAGGTAATTTAACAGCGACTATGGAAGGAGCAAAGCGAATGATTGATGACTCAAAACATAACTTAAAAATTTTTAACCAATGGTTATATGTTTTTGTTATAGTTACTATTGGTGGTCCATTAGGATGGTTTTTGGAGAAACCATTAAATCCTGAACAGTTATCTATGATTATAAGTTTCGCTGCTGGTGCACTTATGGCTTTTATTACAGAAGAACTTATACCTCAAGCATATAAACGAGTAGAATTACATATTGGATTATCCTCCTCTTTTGGATTTATTATAGCATTAGCTTTATTTCATTATATGTGATAAATATACATTTAATATTGTTAATTAGA
>JBIOXM010000267.1:0-2641 GCA_044869655.1 Nitrososphaeraceae archaeon
TTATCAAATTCTACTTTAGCTAAAGGTGCATCTCTTCCTCTTTCATGTACTATATCTACAATTTTTCCTTCATGATGTTCTTCTAGTTTAAAGTTAGGATATCTGGCCGGTAATATCTTACCTACTGTAACGGCCCTAAATTGCTTGCCTCCTCTTCCTCTTCTACGCACTAGTGTTCGTTTACCCAAAATAACTCTAAAGTAATCGTTTCAATTAGGTGATTTTAACTTTTGTGTTTTAAAAATAAAATGTACTACTCTCTCATTGGGAGAATTTAGTGAGAAATAATGAGTAATTACAAAATATATAATTTAATATATTTCTAATTATCCCTTTTTACTGATAAGCTCCTATTTATAATATAAAAAATAATTATTGATTTATCCAAAGATTATTATGTGATTTTAGAAGATAATATAACAGATATTTGAGCCAGAATAGTATCTCATTAAAAGTGCTAGAAGCCTATACTCGTGATGTTGGTAGAGGTATAGCACGTATAGATTATGATACCATGGATTCTTTAGCAGTTTCAACTGGTGATGTTGTTGAAATTAGAGGAAAACGTAGAACTACTGCAAAATGTTTACCTCTTTATCCTTCAGATGAAGGAAAAGGTATTATAAGAATTGATGGTCTTGTTAGAAATAATTCTGGAATTGCAATTGGCGATACGATTTTTATTAGAAAAATAAAGGCAGTTCCTGCTGAAAAAGCAATAGTTGCACCACTTGAAGCTATTCCTCCAATAGATGAACGTTATCTTGCGGATGCACTTGAAAGTGTACCTATAATAAAAGGAGATAATGTTATGGTTCCTTACTTTGGAGGACGTCTTACATTTCAAGTTATTGGTGTCACTCCCGCAAATGCAGATGCTGTATTGGTAACACAAAAAACAGTATTCCATATAGCAGAAAAAGGAGAAACTTTGCGTGGTGTACCACAGGTTACCTATGAAGATATTGGTGGTTTACGTGAAGAGATACAAAAAGTACGAGAGATGATTGAACTTCCATTAAGACATCCTGAAATATTTGAAAAACTAGGAATTGAAGCTCCAAAAGGTGTTCTATTACATGGACCACCAGGAACAGGAAAAACCTTACTGGCAAAAGCAGTAGCAAATGAAAGCAATTCTCATTTTATAAGTATCTCTGGTCCTGAAATAATGAGTAAATTCTATGGTGAATCTGAAGCTCGTCTACGAGAAATATTCAAGGAAGCAAAAGAGAAAGCACCTTCTATTATGTTTGTAGATGAAATTGATTCCATAGCTCCAAAAAGAGAAGAAGTAACAGGTGAAGTTGAAAGACGAGTTGTATCTCAGTTATTGTCGCTGATGGATGGACTTGAAGCACGAGGTAAAGTTATAGTTATGGCAGCTACAAATAGACCAAATGCAATAGACCAAGCCTTGAGACGTCCAGGCAGATTTGATAGAGAAATAGAAATTAAAGTGCCTGATAAACGTGGTAGATTAGAAATACTTCAGATTCATACTCATCACATGCCTCTTGATACAGATGTAGATCAAGACAAGATAGCAGCAATTACTCATGGCTTTGTTGGTGCTGATCTTGAATATTTGTGCAAGGAAGCAGCAATGAAATGTCTACGTCGTTTACTTCCTGAACTAAATCTAGAAGATGAAAAACTTGCGCCAGATGTACTTAATAAACTGATAATAACTATGAATGATTTTGAAAATGCTATTAAAGATGTAATGCCATCAGCAATGAGAGAAGTATACTTGGAGCCACCAGATGTACATTGGTCAGATATAGGAGGATTGGAAGAAGTTAAACATGAATTACAAGAAGCAGTAGAATGGCCAATGCGTTTCCCTGATATGTACAATAAATTAGGTCATACAATACCAAAAGGTGTTCTCTTACACGGTCCATCAGGAACAGGAAAAACTATGTTAGCTAAAGCAGTAGCTACTGAATCTGAAGCTAATTTTATTAGTGTAAAAGGTCCTGAGCTATTATCTAAATGGGTAGGAGAATCAGAAAAAGGAGTTAGGGAAATATTTAGACGTGCAAGACAAGCCTCTCCGTGTGTTATTTTCTTTGATGAAATTGATTCTATAGCTCCGGTTAGAGGATTGGAAGGTGATAGCATGGTTGCAGAAAGAGTGGTATCTCAATTGCTTACAGAACTAGATGGCATTCAAACTCTTTCTGGTGTTGTAGTTTTGGCTGCTACAAATAGAGCTGATATGATTGATCCGGCATTATTACGACCTGGTAGGTTTGACAAAATCTTGTACATACCACTTCCAGACAAAAAAACCCGTTATAGCATTTTAGAAATGAGTTCTAAAAATAAACCTCTTTCAAAAGATGTAGATCTCGAAAAAATTGCAGAACTTACTGAAAACTTTAGTGGTGCAGAAGTTAATTCTGTTGTAAATGTAGCTGTCTCTTTTGTCTTGCAAAAATATTTATCAACATATTCCTCTCCTGAAGAAGCAGCAAAACATGCCTCAGAAGCTTCTGTGTCAATGGAAAATTATATTGATTCAGTAAAGAAGCTAAAGAAACAAAGAGAAACACAGCCAGGTCAAAAAGTGACAGTTCCTTATTATAGATAAAATAGATAAAATAATTATTTTATCTTAATTGTCTATAGTAAG